>NZ_JBMMUE010000008.1:0-197389 GCF_049257215.1 Pseudoalteromonas thalassia | reverse complement strand
ATATCCACTATTACAACAATGAGCGTATTAAGCTGAAACTAAAAGGCCTGAGTCCGATACAGTATCGAAATCAGGCCTTGGCAACCGCTTAGCAAAGAGTCCAACTTTATGGGGTCACTTCAATGAAGCTCGGTTTTGTATCTAAGCGAAGGTTATTGCTTGTCTTGCAAACGACGCGCTTTGAAATCAGACTCAGCTTTCCATTTTGGCCAGTTACCGTTATTAGCAAGTTTGGCTGCAATATCAACGATCAGTTCGATATCTTGCTTAACACCACCCATAGACCATTGGGGTGAATAGTCGTCAGCTTCTTTGTGATATTTATGGGCTATATAATCAGGATCAGTATCACCTAAGCTCATAAATAATAAACTTGGCACGCCTTGTTTAGCCAGTGAGAAGTGATCAGAGCGGAAGAACAATCCATTTTGAGGACGAGGGTCCATTTTTACATGACGCCCTTGAGCTTTAGCTGCATCTGCAAGGTAGTCTTCCATTTCAGACATGCCTTTGCCGTACTGCAATATGTAGTCAACGCCATCTAGCACGTTCATACCGTCAATATTAAGCAACGCGACCATTTGTTTGGTTGGTACAATTTCGCCAGTAGCGAATTGCTCAGAACCAATAAGCCCAGTTTCTTCAGCCGTAAAGTTGGCAAAGATAATAGAGCGTTTAAATGGCTTTTTCTTATGCATTTCAGTAAGAATACGGGCTATTTCAACAGTTGCTGCGGTACCAGAAGCATTATCAACAGCACCATTGTAGATTTTCACACCATCATCAGTTTGCTTCGTACCAAAGTGATCCCAGTGCGCACCAATTACTATGTACTCATCTGGAGTTTCGCTGCCTTTAAGCGTTGCCACAACGTTATGTGATTGTGCTTGAGAGATATCACTTTTTAGAGTCAGCGCTGCTTTTGCTTTTAAGTCGACAGGTTTGAAATCGGCTTTTAATGCATTTGCTTTCTCTGTTTGATAATCAAGCCCCGCTTGAGCAAAGATCTCATTTGCAGCTTGCTCATCAATCCAACCCATTACAGGGATGTCAGAAGCATTTTTATCTTGGTCAATTAAAGTGTATTTACTACCCGTGTTCGAGCTTTCTACTACACTCCAAGGATAAGCAGCAGGGGCTGTTTCGTGAACGATAAATACCGCTTTTGCGCCTTGGCGTGCACCTTCTTCATATTTGTAAGTCCAACGACCGTAGTAGGTCATGGCATTTCCAGTGAAAACTGATTCGTCTTGGGTGGCAAAACCTGGATCATTAACAAGCACGATAATTGTTTTGTCTTTTACATCAATATCGGCAAAGTCATTCCAGTTGTATTCAGGTGCATTAATGCCATAGCCAAGAAACACAACATCAGAGCCATCAATGTTGATCTCAGGGTTAATCTGTTGAGTACGAGCGGTAAAATCACTGCCAGCGTTAAAGCTTAAATCGCCCACTTTTAGGGTCATGTTTTGATCTGGAGTGAGTTTTGCCATGGTAACTGGCTGTAAAAATTCGCCATTAAAACTGCCAGTTAATCCGATTTTTTTATATTCATCTGCTAAGTAGTTAATGGTGAGTGTTTCGCCTTCGGTTAAAGGACCGCGACCTAAGAATTCATCTGAGGCGAGGGTTTTAATATGTGAGCGTACATCCTCAATATTAACGGCTTCAAGGTTTTTTTCGCTTGGCTCATCAGCGCTTGATGTTGATTGCTCGGAGCAACCGAATAAACCAATGGCAAGCGCTAAACTTGCGTATTTTAAGTGAGTTGTCATAGTTTTTCTGGTTGATTGCACAGAGTTCCACTATATGGGACGAGAAGGGGGCTGTCTAGGAAGAGTCTATAAGTAACTAATTATTCAGGATGAAAGGATAATAATGCACCTTTCATCCTGTCAATTTTACCACCACGCTTTATCAACTGCGTTATCTTGAATTTTAAATACTTCACCAACAAGTGGGGTACTTAGCGATACGTGCTCCTGTTGTGCTTTTTTGGTGACACGCTTGAGGGGGTCATACCAAGCATGAAATGCTAAATCGAAAGTACCATTATGCACTGGCACCATGATATCACCTTGTAAATCGAGGTGAGCTTGTACAGATTGCTCTGGTGTCATGTGAATATCAGCCCAATCTTTGTCATAAGCACCGGTTTCTATAAAAGTAATATCAAACGGCCCATAACGATTACCAATTTCTTTAAAGCCAGCAAAATATCCCGAGTCACCGCTAAAATAAAAGCGCTTGTCATTTACTTTAATAGCCCATGAACCCCAAAGGGTTTTATTGCCGTCTGTTAAACCTCGACCAGAGAAGTGCTGGGTTGGTGTAAATACAATTTGGCTATTTGCCATATTTTGCTCTTGCCACCAATCAAAACTATGGACTTTTTGTTCATCAACGCCCCATTTTTTAAGGTCGTTTTCGACTCCCAATGGCACATAAAAAGAGGCTGTTTTATCAACAAGCTGTTTAATTGCTGCTTTATCTAAGTGATCATAATGGTTGTGCGAAATAAACACTTTAGCAATGTTTGGTAGCTCTGCAATGCTGATAGGTGTTGGCTGAAAGCGCTTGGGTCCCATGAATGAAAAAGGCGAAGCGCGTTCTGAAAATACCGGATCAAATAGCCAGTATTCACCATACACTTTCGCTAAAATAGAGGAGTGACCTAATTTCACAAAATGCACTGTGTCATTAGATAAACGCTCAAGCTGTGCATGAGAAACAGAATGCATAGGCAGTTCACCTTTTGGCTCTGCATCAATTTTCTTTTCTGTAATAAAGCGTTTGAAGATACCTAGCGTTTTCTTAAAGCTGGGTCTTTCTACCTCAGCAGTATTGTGGAACTTGCCATCTGATAATTGCGCAGAGTGGCTGTTATCACTCACGCCTTCAGCGGCTAATTGATTATTCATAATAAACACTCCTATCACGATGCATAGAGTGGCGATTGCGAGCCATTTTAGAAATTTCATATCGTCACCATAAGTAAACTACACGGTGTAGTTTTTCATGGTTTGCTATAAAAGTAAACTATCTAGTGCATTTTTTATTTTTGCGTTACACTAGTAGCCCTTATCGGAGGGGTCCATGAAATTATCACAGAGAAAACGATTAGATATTTTGAATGCAGCTGAAACATTGTTTTTTCAGCAGGGTGTTGAGCATACAAGTATGGATCAGGTTGCAAGCTTAGCGGGTGCCTCAAAGCGTACCGTATACAATCACTTTGAAAATAAAGATGTGTTGTTTCAAGCCATTCTAGTGTTTATGTTTGAAAAAGTTCGCCAAGAGCAAGCGGTTGTATTTGATGCTACTTTACCAATTGCAGAGCAGTTAACACGTATTGCCGAGCAAGAAGTGGCACTTTTGACCTCTGAAGAGTTTTTAAAAGTAGCGAAAGTCGCCTTTATGCAAATGTTACAGCAGCCCGATTTAGCAAAATCATTAGCGAGTAACAACATGGGCTGTATGCACGACCTAGTGACGTTTTTAGAAGCGGGTGTGCAAGCACAGGTTTTAGCTATTGATGATGTTGAATTTGCAGCAAAACAGTTTGTGTATCAGTTAAAGTCTCTGATCTTTTATCCGTTGCTGTATGGCTTTGAGCGCCAAGAGGGTGACTCAGATAACAAAGTAATAAGCGAAACAGTAAAAATGTTCTTAGCGCGTTATGGGCGCTGATATTTTGGAATATAAAAAAGCCCGCTTAATGCGGGCTTTTAAATAGTTGTAAAACTATTATTTTACTTCTTTACCAGCTGCTTGTTGGTCAGCATGGTAGCTTGAGCGAACAAATGGGCCACAGGCTGCATGTGTAAAGCCAATTTCGTCTGCATAGTCTTTTAATGCATCAAACTCAGCTGGCGGCACGTAGCGTTTAACAGGTAAGTGGTGCTTTGAAGGTTGTAAGTATTGGCCTACTGTTAGCATATCAACGTTATGCTCGCGTAAGTCACGTAACACTTCTTCGATTTCGCTAATTTCTTCACCTAGACCTACCATCAAGCCAGACTTCGTTTTCACATTCGGATGTGCTTCTTTAAAGCGACGTAATAGCTCAAGTGACCACTTATAGTCAGCACCTGGACGCGCTAATTTGTATAAACGCGGTGCTGTTTCTAGGTTGTGGTTAAACACATCTGGTGGTGTCTCGATTAAGATATCAAGGGCTCTGTCCATGCGACCACGGAAGTCAGGTACTAGAATTTCAATCGTGATCTCTGGGTTGTGCTTACGAATTTCACGAATACAGTCAGCGAAGTGTTGTGCACCACCATCACGTAAATCATCACGGTCTACAGAGGTGATTACAACATAGCTTAGCTTCATGTCTTTAATAGTAAGCGCTAGCTTTTCAGGCTCTGCTGCATCAGGCTTTAATGGACGACCATGAGCAACATCACAGAACGGACAACGACGAGTACAAATAGCACCTAAAATCATGAAGGTTGCTGTACCGTGATTGAAACATTCAGATAGGTTAGGGCACGAAGCCTCTTCACAAACTGAGTGCAAACCATGTTTACGCATCGCTTGTTTAATACCATCAATACGTTCGGTTGATTTAGGTAAGCGAATTTTTAGCCACTCTGGCTTACGCAACATTTCGTTTTTTTCAGTCGGTAAAACTTTAACTGGGATCAGAGCCATTTTTTCTGCATCACGCAGTTTTACGCCTGGTTCCATTTTGACTGGTTTATTCATTCGTTTCAAACCCTTCAGTGTGCTTAACCACAGTAGCATTAAGCTTTTTAATCATGTGTTTTACAAGCCCTGCACCTGCTTGCTCGAGGTTTTGCGGACCATTAAGGTCAGTTGTTTGCACCATGTTCATGCCTGCATAGCCGCATGGGTTGATACGTAAAAACGGACTCAAGTCCATATTTACATTCAGTGCTAAACCATGGAATGAGCAGCCGCGACGAACTCGTAAGCCCAATGAGGCAACTTTACTATCGTTAACATAGACACCCGGTGCATCCGCTTTGGCGTAAGCATCAATGTTGTAGTCTTTTAACGTGTCGATAATGCACTCTTCAAGCCAAGTTACCAGCTCTCTTACACCAATGTTTAAACGACGTAAGTTGAACAGTACATACATCATTTGCTGACCTGGCCCGTGGTAGGTTACTTGACCACCACGGTCTACTTGGATCACTTCGATATCACCGGTATTTAATAAGTGCTCAGCTTTACCAGCTTGACCTTGAGTAAATACAGGCTCGTGCTCTACAAGCCAAATTTCATCGGCTGTGTGCTCATCACGGGTGTCGGTAAAAGATTGCATTTTTTGCCAAATTGGCATGTAACGCTGACGACCTAATTGACGAACGATTAATTCTCTTTCGCTCACGACTTACTCCGTAATCAGCCTATAGCATGTGACGTACGTCATCGATGTTGCTGATCACGTTATAGATTTCTTCAATGTGCTCTTTACTTGTAACGGTTGCCACAAGCGTGACTGACTCGTAATTACCTTTGCTGCTTGGTTTTACCTTTGGCGCATAATCGCCTGGTGCAATTGGTTGCAGCTTTTCTAGGATCTGGTCTGTTAGATTTACGTTTGCTAAGCCCATGATTTTAAAAGTAAATGGGCAAGGGAAATCTAAATACTCATCAAACTTAGTATCTTTTACAGGTTGAACCACGACGGTGACTCCTCAAAACAGTGAGTGTGCTTAATCGAGACTTTCTCGGCCAGTTCTTGGCAGTAAGCAGACTTAAATTACGACGCACTCGACCCAGCGCGACTGATATGGGGCGCATTCTATCATTTTTCAGACAAAAAAAAACGCCTTGCAGTGCAAGGCGTTTATAAACTTTTATCTGAGATTACATGATCTGTAAACGTAAGTAATCGTAGATCTTGCTGAAGAAGCTGCCTTCTTCTACTTCTTCAAGTGTAACTAACGGATATTGAGCGATTTCTTCACCATCCAGTTGCAAGAATAAGGTGCCAACTTTACTACCTTTGGCAAGTGGAGCTTCTAGAGTTTTATCAAGCTCAAAGTTCGCTTTTAAGTTTTTACGCTGACCACGTGGGATGGTGATTGGCGTATCTTCTAAAATACCCAGTGAAACATTTTCTTTGTTACCCATCCAAATGCGTTGCTCTGCGAAGCTGTCACCTGCTTGATATGGTGTAATCGTTTCAAAGAAACGGAAACCGTAGTTTAGTAATTTTTTACTTTCAACTTTACGAGCACGCTCGCTTTCGGCGCCCATTACAACAGCGATTAAACGCATATCGTCTTTAGTTGCTGAGCTCACTAGACTATAACCCGCTTCTGACGTGTGACCGGTTTTGATACCGTCTACGTTCATGCTTTCATCCCATAATAGAGAGTTGCGGTTATATTGTTTAATACCGTTAAAAGTGAATGATTTTTTAGCGTATACTTCGTATTCATCTGGTACATCGCGAATAAGTGCAGCACCAAGAGTGGCCATATCACGTGGCGTTGTGAAGTGCTCGTTAGTATCTAATCCGTGACTGTTTACGAAATGGCTGTTTGTCATGCCTAACTTTTCAGCGTGAGCATTCATTAAATCAGCAAATGCACTTTCGCTACCAGCAATGTGTTCAGCCATTGCTACGCACGCATCATTGCCTGATTGAATAATGATACCGTGGTTAAGGTCGTCAACACTGATTTGCTTACCCACTTCGATGAACATTTTTGATGATTCAGGAAAGTTTTTTGCCCACGCTTTTTCACTCACGGTGACCATGTCAGTTGGTGAGATATTGCCGGCTTTAATTTCAGTACCGATGACGTAACTGGTCATCATCTTGGTTAGACTGGCAGGTGCCAGCTTAGTATCGGCTTCGCCTTCAGCAATGACCTTACCTGTGGTGAAATCAACCAAGAAATAACCTTTCGCATTAACTTGTGGTGGGGCAGGAATGATTTGGGCTGTTGCTGAAAATACACTCGCTGTGCAAACAAGGCCACAAACGCCACTTAAGATTTTATATTTTATAGATTTCATCGTACTCATTAATGGTTAAAGTTAAACATGTCGCGTTAACCTATTCTAAAGGTCTTACTCACTGTAAAGCAAGAACGCGTTCTGAAATTGGTTTTGTTTTAGCTTTTCTAAAACAGTTTGTGCTTCTGCGGCATCTTTTATTGGACCAAGACGTAATCGATAGATTCCATCTTTTTCAACAATGTTTGTTGGCACATGATATTGCTGACGAAGTTGAAACGCGAGCGCTTCAACATTGGCAAGAGTACTTCCCGCTGCAACCTGTATGTAACTTAAACGAGGGGCAGAATTGCTAAGGGTAATGGCTTCAACCTTAACACGCGCTGTACCTTGGCGATAATAATCTAGTTTATAGGCCGCAGAATAAGATAAATCGATGATACGGTCGTCATGGAATGGGCCGCGGTCATTAACGCGAACAATGACAGATTTACCGTTATCTAAATTAGTGACTCGTGCAAAGCTGGGTAATGGCAAAGTTTTATGCGCTGCAGTCATCGCGAACATGTTATATATTTCACCATTAGATGTATGGTAGTTATGAAATTTTCTACCGTACCATGAGGCAATCCCTTCTTCAGAGTAGCCTGTTTCATCTAACATGGGAGTGTAGCGTTTTCCACGAACTTCATAAGGGCGACTCGCACTGGCACTCTTAACTACAGCCGTTACTACTGCATCTTGCATTTCAAGTTCGGTAGGCTTTCGAAGCGGGGCTGCATCATGCTCCATAGCATAACGACCTTGCTGCGACGAGCTACAAGCAGTGAGCATTACAGAAAATAATGCAACAAATAGAAAACTAACGCGATGTGTCATTATTTTAAAAGCATCCTTTTATCTGTGGCGATAGACATAATAATGCCAAATCCTGCCATCAAGGTCACCATAGAGGTGCCGCCATAACTGATCAAGGGTAAAGGGACACCGACCACAGGCAGTAAACCTGACACCATGCCAATATTTACAAATACATAAACGAAAAACGTTAAAGTTAATGCGCCAGCAAGCAGTTTACCAAACGCATCTTGGGCATTGACCGCTATGTATAAACCACGACCAATGATGAATAAATACATGCACAGTAATAAACACACTCCAAATAAGCCAAACTCTTCGCTTAAAACAGAGAAGATAAAGTCAGTGTGTCGCTCGGGTAAAAACTCAAGTTGTGATTGCGTACCTTGCAGCCAGCCTTTTCCTTCAATTCCGCCTGAGCCAATTGCTATTTTCGATTGAATAATGTGATAACCAGAGCCAAGAGGATCACTTTCAGGGTCTAAAAATGTTAATACGCGTTGTTTTTGATAGTCGAGCATAACGTAGTGCCAAAATGGCCAAGCAGCAATGGCTACTGTAGCGGTAAAAAAGCCGATTAATCGCCAACTTAGACCTGACAAAAACAATACAAAAATACCTGAACTGGCGATCAATATTGATGTTCCTAAGTCAGGCTGCTCTTTGATTAGGATGGTAGGCACCATCACAATCGCAAAACCAATGATTAGATGGATAATGCGGGGTGGTAAATGGTTGCGTCCGATATACCATGCGACCATCATAGGTACGGCAATTTTCATTAATTCAGATGGCTGAAATCGAGTAATACCCAGATCTAGCCAACGTTGCGCACCTTTCGAGCTAACACCAAATAGCAGTACCCCGATGAGCATTAATAGGCCCACGCAATAAAGTGGAATAACCATTCTTTTTAGCGTGTTTGGCGAAAATTGCGCAAGAATAAACATGCCTAGTATCGCCCCAAACATCCGTGTGGCATGGCGGATCATCATCGCTGGGTCTTGACCACTGGCACTGTAAACAATGGTTAGGCTGCCTACCATCATGAGCATTAACGCTATCAGGAGCGGTAAATCAAGGTGAAGGCGTTGCCAGATAGAGCGTTTTTTATTTAATGGGATCATGGCGCATCACTTTGTGCAACAGGCAGAGGGTTAGCTGAAAAATAATAATCCATCAATTGACGAGCAATAGGCGCACCTACGGTACTGCCGCCACCGGTATTTTCTACAACCACAGAAACCACAATTTGTGGGTCATTATAAGGTGCAAAGCCAACATAAATTGCGTTATCGCGTTGACGCTCTTTAAGTGATTTAGCGTCATAACGTTCACCTTGGGCAATGCTAACTACTTGCGCCGTACCGGTTTTACCAGCAGGGTCATAATTGGCACCTTTAAATGCTTTATGGGCGGTGCCGGTGACTTTGTGTACTGTGTTGTGCATTGCATCAAGCGCTATTTGCCAATGGTGAGGGTTTTTTAGCACCACGGGTGGCTTTTCATCGTTGTTTATTTGAGTGACTTCATTTTCTTTTTTAGCCACTTGCACTAAGTGGGGTGGGTGATCAATCCCGCGATTAACTAAAATATTCGTCGCATTGGCTATTTGCATCGGTGTTGCGGTCCAATAACCTTGGCCAATACCCACTGAAATTGTATCACCACGCCACCACGATTCTCTAAAGCGGCCTTCTTTCCATTCTTTTGATGGCATAATCGCAGAGGTTTCTTCATGAATATCAATACCTGAAAGTTCGCCAAAACCAAATTGAGACATAAAATCACTGATTTTAGTAATGCCTAAGCGATACGCCACGTCATAAAAATAAGTATCGCATGACTCTTCAATAGCACGATAAACGTCAACATGGCCATGACCCCAACGTTTCCAGTCACGCCATTTATGTTCAACGTTTGGAATTTGAAAAAAGCCCGGATCCCACATTTGTGTTTGCTCGGTTACAAGTCCTTCCTCTAGCGCTAAAATGGCCATATGTGGTTTAACCGTAGAAGCTGGTGCGTAACGACCTTGTGTGGTTCTATTTATAAGAGGGCGATCCGGGTTCAATAACTTTTTGTAGTCGCTACTACTGATGCCATGAACAAATAAGTTTGGGTCGTAACTTGGGTTAGAGTAAAGAGCCAGTACGCCACCATCTTTTGCGTCGAGCACAACAACAGCGCCGCGCATATCTTTTAAAGCATGCTGTGCAATTTGTTGTAAGCCTATATCCAGAGTAAGTACCAAGTCATGGCCTGGCTCTGGTGGGGTCATGCTTAAAGTGCGAATGATACGACCCCTGTTGTTAACTTCTACACTTTGTGAGCCAACTACACCATGAAGTAATTGCTCATAGTATTTCTCGATACCTAGCTTACCTATATCATGTGTAGCACGGTAATTTGTTGCTTGATCATCGGCTTCTAATTTTGCCAGCTCTTTTTTATTGAGTTTGGCAACATAACCTAATGCGTGAGTTAAAGTATCACCATAAGGGTAGTAACGAGCTAGTCGTGCTTCAATACTGAAACCTGGGAATTTGTGCTGATTAACTGAAAACTTGGCAACTTCAGTTTCGTTTAATCGTGCTTTAAGGACTTGGCTCTTAAAACGGCGATTGTGTTTGATATCATCTAAAAACTCTTCTTTTTGTTGTTCACTGATATCGATAATTTGTTGAACATCTTCTAATGCTTGATCTAGGTTATCTGTTTCTTCTGGAATGACTTCAAGGTTATATACAGGTTTGTTTTCAGCAAGTAAAACGCCATTTCTGTCATAAATTAGACCCCGATTCGGGGCAATTGGAATAACCTTGATCCGATTATCATTAGAGCGTGTTTGGTAGTCTTGGTGGTCGATAACTTGAATGTTATATAAGTTTGATAATAAGACACCAATTAATAAGGTAACAAACACAAAGCCCACAAACGCACGGCGAGCAAATAAATTAGCTTCAGCCGAGTGGTCTCGAATTGTGGGTCTGTGTTTTCGCATTGACTAACTACTCGCGGTGGTATGGGTGATTATTATTTAAGCTCCAGCCACGATAAAGGCTTTCGGCAACAATAATACGCACTAAAGGATGCGGTAGTGTTAGATTTGATAAAGACCATTTTTGCTCAGAAGCTGCAATGCATTCTGGTGCAAGGCCTTCAGGACCACCAATGAGTAAGCTAACATCACGGCCATCAAGCTGCCATTTTTCCATGCTTTTAGCCAGTTGATGAGTATCCATTGGCTTACCTGTTACTTCTAAAGTAACAATGCGATTGCCTTTGGGTATTGCTGCTAAGGTTTTTTCGCCTTCAAGTTGCAAAATACGTTTTATATCCGCATTTTTTCCGCGTTTACCGGCAGGAATTTCAATAAGCTCAAGCGGCATATCACGCGGAAAACGGCGCTGATATTCTGTGAATCCGGTTTCAACCCATGCTGGCATCTTAGTACCAACGGCAATCAATTGTATCTTCAAAATGGTTTACCTATGTCCTTGCAAGGGTTAACCCCAAAGTTTCTCTAGATCATAGAAGTCGCGAGTTTGGTCTTGCATGACATGTACTACTACATCACCTAGGTCAACAAGCACCCATTCGCCTTCATTTTGACCTTCGTAACCAAGGGGTTCTTCACCAGCGTGGCGTGCTTCTTTTGCAACGTGATCAGCAATCGATTGAACATGGCGTTTAGAGTTACCAGAGCATACTAACATATAGTCGGTAATATCTGACTTTCCACGAACATCAAGTTGCACCACATCACGGGCTTTCATGTCGTCGACTTTATCAAGGGCAAATGCGAGTAGTTGTTTAGAATCCAAAGTGTTTTCTCAAAAATAAATAATCTTAATTGTTATTTTATCACGCAGGCAGCATTTATTCATCTGTTTGATAAAGATGATGCTGTGCGATGTATTGACTGACTGAAGTCGGTAAAAGTTCCGTTATTTCACTATTTGAATGCAGTTTTTTTCTGATTTCTCTTGATGCGGCATCTATTTGTAAGCCATTTAAAAAGAATAACTTACCTGCAGGTTGTTGCTTTAGTTCAGCAAGGTTATCAGTGTATGCCTGTTCCTTGTAATGAGCCAATTCACCAGCGACATTACAGGTTTGCCCCGGTCTTTGATACACGACTATGTGGCAAAGTGTGACAATTTCTTGCCATTTAAACCATTTGTCGAGGCTAATGAATGAGTCCATACCGATTAAAAAAATAATGGGCGTAGTCGGGTGCTCAGCTCTTAATTCTTGCAAGCTAAGTAATGAATAAGAGGCACCTGAACGATTAAGTTCTCTGTAATCAATCGTGAAATAAGGGATGTCTTCAATTGCAAGTTTGAGCATGTTGATACGGTGCTCATCACTGATCCCCGGTTTAGCTTTATGTGCAGGAATAGCGCAGGGCATAAAATACAGCGTATCAAGCTGACACTGTTTAACGCATTGCTCGGCCATATTGATGTGGCCTAAGTGAATTGGGTCAAATGTTCCACCAAATATAGCAATCATTATACAACTCTAATCTAAAACAGGGTGGCAAGGTAATGGCATTGCCAGTGGTTGGCAAAATACTAAGCAAAGGTGTGTTAAGGCTTGATAAGGCGCAACAAGGTTGCCTTGTTTGTAGGCAGCATCAAACTCGGCTAATTGTTTGATGATTTGCTCAAGAGTACTAATTTGCAGGCGGTTTAATGCCTGCTGTACTGTTGCTTGCTGGTTTTTCCAAATATTAAACTGCCGATATAAATCAGTCATATTGGCACCGTTTAGGCGAGCGTGTTGCATTGCAAGTAAGTTAGTGGCTTCTTTATTAATGGCCCAAAAGATACTCATTGCTTCTGTGTTATCAGTAGCGAGTTTACTCATTACTTTGACTGCTTGACCTGCATTGCCGGTTAATAAAGCATCACTCAAATCGAATATATCAAATTTTGATTGATTAAGAAGACCTTGCATTACGGCCTGCTGGTCTACTAACTCACCGCCATATAATAGAGATAATTTTTCAAGTTCTTGGTGGCATGCAAGTAAGTTACCTTCAGTGGCATCAATCAGGCTTTGTTTTGCATTATTGTGCAAGTTTAAATTTAAACGGTAACATTGCTCGTCTAGCCAACGGCTTAAATGGTTACCTGTTAGGGGATAACAAGGTACAAATAAGCCTTGCTTATCTAAAGCTTTAAACCAAGCACTGCGTTGAACATCTTGACCAGCTTTGGCACCTTTCAATACCAAAATAGTGTCTGGATTAGTAAGTTCAACAAGTTGTTTAAATATTTGGCTACCTTGAGTACCTGGTTTTTGCTCGTTTAAGTCAAATTCAATTAAGGTACGAGCGCTAAACAGTGACATACTTTGGTATTGAGCTACAATTTCTTGCCAATCAAACCCTGGCATTAGGGTGAATTTTATAACTTCGTCAAAACCTTGCTGTTTGGCGGCTTGACGAATTTGCATGACACATTGTGTAATTTGATAGGGCTCTTCACCAAACACCATGTAAAAAGGCGCAAGGCCTTTTTTCAATTGGCTAGGTAGTTGATTTGCATAACAACGCATTACAGTTGTGATAGCTCACGAACAATTCGACGACTGGCTTGCTTACGAATTTCGCTTAATAGCAGCTCAAGCTCTTTTGCTTTTGCAAGAGCATTATCTGGGTCGTCTTGATAGTTACGATACAATTCAAAGCGCTGGTTGATGGCTTTTTGTCCAGGGCGCTTAAGGGTATAGCTTACACTGTAGGCAAGTTCATACTCGGCAACCTGACCATTATCAAATAATGATAAGATTTGACGCTCTAAACGGTCTTTGTGGATCGTTAACTCTGGGTGTTTACCACCTTGGCTAAGCTCAACTTTACTCGCAATAAGCTCTTTTTCGACTAACTCGAATAATGCTGACTTTTCATCATCCCCGACCAGGGTGATCACTTTCAAGTCGTCAGGCAAGTTTGAGGCTTTCTTTAAATGAAAGCCACAACTTGTTAGCAGTAAACAGACTAGCGCAAGGGCTAGTCCGTTTTTCAGTGCTTGAAGCGCTGCCATCTTAGTTAGCAACCACGTTAAGTAGTTTGCCAGGTACGTAAATCACTTTACGGATGGTTGCGCCATCAGTGAACTTAGTTACGTTTTCTTCAGCAAATGCTAATGCTTCAACTTGCTCTTTAGTTGCATCAGCAGGCACTGTTAACTTAGCACGAAGCTTACCATTAACTTGTACGATGATTAGCTTCTCATCTTCAACAAGTGCTGATTCGTCAACTTTTGGCCATGCTGCATCTAAGATGTCGCCTTCTTTGCCAAGGTCTTGCCATAATTGATGACACATATGCGGCGTGATAGGCGCAAGCATGATAAGTAATGCTTCAAGCGCTTCGTTAGCAATTGCCACATCTTGTTTATCGGCAAGCGGTGCTTTAAGTAACTTGTTCGAGATTTCCATAATTGCAGCGATTGCAGTGTTGAATGTTTGACGACGTTCTACGTCATCAGTCACTTTTGCAATTGCTTTATGAAGTTCACGACGAAGTACTTTTTGGTCGTTATTTAATGCTGACTTATCAAGCGCTTGATAGCCTACTGTTTCTACATCAACAGCATATTTCCAAATACGTTTTAAGAAACGCATTGCACCTTCAACACCTGAATCAGACCATTCAAGGGTTTGCTCTGGTGGCGCCGTGAACATCATGAATAAACGCACTGTATCTGCACCGTACTGGGCGATAACTTGTTGTGGGTCGATACCGTTATTTTTCGATTTCGACATTTTGCTCATGCCCGCAGAGAATACCGGCTCGCCATCTTCTTTGTGCCACGCTTTAACAACACGGCCTTTGTCGTCTGTTTCAGTTTGTACGTCTGTTGGCGAAATCCAGATATCACCGCCTTTCTCATCTTTACGGTAGAAAGTATCTGCTAATACCATGCCTTGACATAGTAAGCGCTCAAATGGCTCATCTGAAGTTACTAAACCAAAGTCACGTAATAACTTGTGGAAGAAACGCGAGTAAAGTAAGTGCAAGATCGCATGCTCAATACCACCGATATATTGGTTTACTGGTAACCAGTAATTTGCAGCACCTGGCTCAATCATGCCTTCGTCAAAACGAGGGCTACAGTAACGCGCGTAGTACCATGATGATTCCATGAAGGTATCGAAAGTATCTGTTTCGTGGAATGCAGGTGCGCCATTTACCGTTGTTTTAGCCCACTCAGGGTCAGCTTTGATTGGTGAAGTTACACCATTCATTACCACGTCTTCAGGTAAGCGAACAGGTAGCATGTCTTCAGTTGCAGCAAGCTCATTACCGTTCTCGTCGCTTAACATAGGAATTGGAGAGCCCCAGTAACGCTGACGGCTAACACCCCAGTCACGTAGACGGAAGTTCACTTTACGCTCACCTACACCCAGTGCTTCTAGTTTATCTGCAACAGCATTAAACGCCGCTTCAAACTCAAGACCGTCGAACTCACCTGAGTTAATTAACACGCCTTTTTCAGTGTAAGCTTGGTTGTCTAAATCAACTGTTTCTTCAGAGTCAGCTGCTGGTGCAATAACTTGAGCAATCTCAAGGCCATATGCTGTTGCGAACTCGTAGTCACGTTGGTCGTGTGCAGGTACTGCCATTACAGCGCCTGAGCCGTAATCCATTAATACAAAGTTAGCGACCCAAATTGGTACTTGTTTACCTGTTAATGGGTGAATTGCGTAAAAACCAGTGGCAATACCTTTTTTGTCCATGGTTGCCATGTCTGCTTCAGCGATTTTCGTGTTTTTACACTCATCAACAAACATAGCTACAGCGTCGCTGTTTTTAGCTGCTTCTTGTGCAATTGGGTGACCAGCTGCAACAGCAACGTACGTCACACCCATGAAGGTATCTGGGCGCGTTGTATAAACACTGAATGTATCGTCGTTATCAGCACGCTTAAATTCGATTTCTAAACCTTCAGAGCGACCAATCCAGTTGCGCTGCATGGTTTTAACTTGCTCAGGCCAGTGATCAAGTTTATCTAAATCATCTAATAGCTCTTGTGCGTAATCAGTGATTTTGATGAACCATTGTGGAATCTCTTTTTGTTCAACAATGGCACCTGAACGCCAACCACGACCATCAATAACTTGCTCGTTGGCAAGTACTGTTTGGTCAACTGGATCCCAGTTAACTGTTGACATCTTTTTGTAAACTAAGCCTTTTTCATAAAGCTTAGTGAAGAACCACTGTTCCCATTTGTAATATTCTGGATGACATGTCGCAATTTCACGATCCCAGTCGTAACCAAAACCCAGTTGCTTTAACTGGTTGCGCATGTAATCGATGTTTTCGTATGTCCACTTAGCAGGTGCAGTGTTGTTTTTGATTGCTGCATTTTCCGCAGGTAGACCAAACGCATCCCAACCCATAGGTTGCATTACGTTTTTGCCTTGCAAGCGTTGGAAGCGTGATACTACGTCACCAATGGTGTAGTTACGAACGTGACCCATGTGGAGTCGGCCGCTTGGGTATGGGAACATAGAAAGGCAGTAATACTTTTCTTTGCTCTCATCTTCAGTGACTTTAAATACTTGGTTTTCTTCCCAGTAGGCTTGTACTTTTGACTCTATGTCTTGCGGGTTATATTGCTCTTGCATCTACGATTCCAGACTTCTTGCAAATTAATAAAAAATTGTCGATAAGGATAACTCAAAATACACGCTAATCACAGCGGCAAATAGGCGCTTTTATTAATTTTGTCTGGAAATATATTTTCAGGGCAGGTTAACCTATACTCAACTAGAATAACGATTGATTTTTCATCATTTTTGAAGGAGTAACCGATGGCAGACTATAAATCTTGGCTCACTGATTTAACTAAATGGATTAAAGATGTAAAAGACAATGAATTAAAGGATGCAATAGATAAATTTGTTGAATCAGAGCAAGCACTTAAAGATTTAGGACAAGAAAAGCTTAGCCAATATCGAGAGTATCTGAAGCGCGATATTGATCACATCAAAGAAAATGATGAGCATTATGACTCGTTGGCTTGGCTTGAACTTAAGGAATCGCTTTGGTACGAGTTATCGCATATTGAAGATAAAACCCAGTTAGAATGGCATGCCCTTAATCAAGATTTTAAACACGATGGTGTCTATCAAGAAGGAGAATGGATAGCCATGGGCACATTAGTATGTAAAAATTGCCAACATAGTTACGATGTTTACCATGCTACGCAAATTACTCCTTGTACTGAATGTGGCGGTATTTATTTTCGCCGTAAGGCATTACAACCTTAAATCAGTGACGCAGGCTTTTGCTGGGCGTTACCTATAATGCCCAGTCAAGACTGGGAAATAAGAAGTTAGAATGACAAAAAAACTAATCCCATTACCTGTTTCTGCGCTAGCGCCAGAGATTTCTGCAAGCCATGTTGCCACTTGCATGCAAAACCCGTATCCAGAAGCACTCCCTTTTATCGGCCAGCAACGAGCACAAAGCGCTCTCGACTTTTCTCTGGGAATGGAACTTCCGGGTTATAATGTTTATGTGATGGGTGAAGCGGCACACGGCCGCTACACTTTAGTGAAAGATAAACTCACAGCCCATTCTAAAGGCCGTCCAACTCCCAATGAATGGTTGTATGTAAATAACTACGACGATCACCGTGAGCCAATTGCGCTGTTTATGCAAGCAGGGCAATCGAAGCAGCTTGCCGGTGATATCGACTCGTTTATTGATGAAGTGCTTGATACTTTTCCTGCGGCATTTGATAACCCAGGGTATCAGCGTAAGAAAAAATCAATTGATCGCGAGTTTACCGACACCTACGATGCAGCTATAACTGCAGTAGAAATTGCTGCTCTTGAGCAAAGCGTGGCTCTCATTGAAGAAAATGGTGTGGTTGGCTTTGCTCCACTTATTGACGGTAAGCAACTGAGTGATAGCGAATTTGCAGCTCTTGAAGAGCCGCTTCGTATAGAGTTTTATGAGGTCATTGAAAAGCTTGAAGATGCGTTAATCGAAGCGCTGATTGAGCTACCACGTTGGAAGCGTGAATCATCAGAAAAACTGCGTAACCTTAAAAAATCAACAGCAGAACTTGCTACTAAACCACTTCTTAAAGCGCTTGAGCATAAATACGCAACACATATTGGGGTTCTTCGTTATCTAAAAGATATTCGTGAAGAAATCATTGATGCGGTACTGGAGTGGCTCGACGATGATGACAACGACGAAAATAAAGAAGATTTTGACCGCAAAGGTATGCTCACAGATTTCTTTGCGCCAAATATTTTAGTGGAATACAAAGAAGGCGATGCTGCGCCTGTAGTCTATGAGCCGAACCCAACCTTTGGCAATATCTTTGGCAAGATTGAATATGCAACGTCGCAAGGGTCACTTATCACCAGCTATCGCTCAATTCAGCCAGGTGCATTACACCGTGCTAATGGTGGTTATTTGATCATGGATGCAGAGAAAGTTATGTCTAACCCGCAAGTGTGGGATGGCTTAAAACTGTCTTTGAAAACCCATCAAATCAAAAATGACTTACCCTACCAAGACAGCTCAGTAGGAAGTAGCTTTACATTACGCCCGCAGCTTATTCCACTTGATGTAAAAATAGTACTTTTAGGGTCGCGAGAGCTTTATTACACCATAGGTGAATATGACGAAGAGTTTGCTGAGTTATTTCGTGTACTCGCTGACTTCGATTACTACTTACCAAGTAGTGATAAGCTGCAGTATCAGTTTATTACCAAGGTAACTGAATATTGTCAGCAAACACTTAATTGTACTGTGAATGAAGCGGCGATGGCGAGATTATTAAAGTTTAGTTATCGCCAAGCTGAGCATCATAATAAACTCTCAGCTCGTTTTGCTGATGTATTAGAGTTAGTGGCAGAAGCTAGTTTTTATGCCAAGCAAGATGAGCAAACAGTGATTGATGCTCATCACATAGACGAGGCCATTGTTGGTAAGCAGTATCGAACAGGGCAAATCTCTGAAACCATGCTCAGTGATATCAAAGAGGGGCAAATTTTAATTGCTACTGAAGGTCACGCTGTGGGTAAGGTGAATGGCTTAACCGTGCTGCACATTGGCGATACCTCATTTGGTACACCAGCACGCATTACTGCCACTGTGTACGCAGGTGCTGATGGCGTTATTGACGTTGAACGTGAAGCTGAACTGGGTAAAGCCATTCACTCAAAAGGGGTGATGCTATTAACCGGTTACTTAGGTAACAAATACGCTCAGCAATTTAGCCTGACACTCAGTGCGAATATCGCAATTGAACAAAGCTATGGCTATATTGATGGTGATAGCGCCTCACTAGCTGAGTTGTGTGCGCTTATATCAGCCATTACTAACTTACCTATTAGCCAATCTATCGCACTGACAGGGTCAATTAACCAGCATGGTGATGTGCAATCAATTGGTGGTGTAAATGAGAAAATAGAGGGCTTCTTTAAGCTTTGTAAAATGCGTGGCTTAACCGGTGAGCAAGGGGTGATTATTCCTAAATCTAATCAAGTGAACTTGGTGCTTGATGATGAAGTGCTCGATGCCGTTGAAAAAGGCCGCTTTAACATTTATGCCGTTGAAACCGTTGATCAAGCATTGAGCTTATTAATGGATAAAGACGCAGGTGAAATGACCCCACAAGGCTATCCTGATGGCTCTATTAACGCGCTAGCCTTAGCAAGGCTTGCCAATATTGCTGATATCGTAAATGGCGACAATGATGATGAGAAGGACGCAGAATGATTAATTTATTACTTTTACTGATCATCGGTATTTTTTGCTTTTTAATTTTTAAAAATAGCAAAAAGGCGAAGCTACAAGCCCTTGAAAATGAAAAACTAGCGGCGGATTTTTTAGCGAACAATAGTAAAGCCGACGATGTTCATGAAACAGCATCTGGGCTGCAGTACAAAATTGAGCATCGCGGCGACAATGAGGCAAAACCAAGTGCTACCAGTAAAGTCAAGGTTCACTATCATGGTACGCTGTTAGACGGCAGCGTATTTGATAGTTCAGTGGTCAGAAACTCGCCAATCAGCTTTGGTTTAAATCAAGTCATTGCTGGTTGGACCGAAGGCTTACAGCTAATGAGTGAAGGGGATAAGTTTACCTTTTATATCCCACCGCAGCTTGCATACGGCAGTAAACGGGTAGGCAGCATTCCAGCAGGTTCATTGCTAATATTTGATGTCGAATTGATAAAGATAGAATCTTAAAATTTTAAAAGGCTTCATATTGAAGCCTTTTTTATTTGTTATTTCTTAACCCTGATAAACACACCCACAGCACTGAGTAATATCACTACAATCCATACTGGCCAATTACCATATTGACTATAAAGACTATCGCCTTTGATTAAGGTGATATTGGCTTCAAGTACATCAGCTTTAAATTGCGGCATGCTCAACTGTGATTTAGCAATAGGGTCGTAAACGGCGCTGATACCATTATTCGTTACGCGAATTAGCGGGCGTTGTAATTCTAGAGCACGCATACGGGCTATTTGCATATGCTGATGCGGGCCATGAGAGTCGCCAAACCACGCATCATTACTAACGGTGAATAAAATGTCTGAATCACTGCGATAATTACCACGCACTAAATCAGCAAAAGCAATTTCATAACAAATAGCGGGTAAAATATGTAAGCCGTTCGCCTGTAGATTGTTTTGAACTTCATCGCCTCGAGTAAATGACGACATAGGTAAATCAAACAGTGGGGCGATTGGACGCAGTAATTCTTGAAATGGCACGAACTCACCGATAGGTAATAATTGGTGCTTTTGATAGCGATTTTTACCTAAATACTGATAATGACCTTCGCTATCATCTTGCTCTTTCTTACCTAATACAATGAGGGTATTAAAAATATTACGGGTGTCGTATTGATAATCCACGATACCGGTGATCAGGGCTGTATTGTTAAAAGCTGCTGCACTATCAAGACCAGTTAGGTATTGTGTTGATAGGGCTTCAAGCTCAGGGACAGCAGCTTCTGGCCAAACAATGAGATCAGCATTCCAATGTAGGCGCGTCATGTCTTGGTATTTACTCATAGTATTCCAAAACTCTGACGGTTCAAATCGTAAATGCTGTTTAATGTTCCCTTGTACTAAAACTGTTTTAATTGTTTTATCTTGATACTGTAAAGCACTATTACTCGCAATTACGTATAAGCCTGCCAACAAGGTCACAGAGCCGATTAACGGCTTTACGTCTTTACCTAGCAAACGAAAGAGTGAAAATGCGATGAGCACGCAAACAAGTGTTATACCAAACTCGCCAATCACAGGGGCTAAAAAGTTGAGTGGGCTGTCGGTTTGTGTATAACCAAAGCTCAACCAAGGAAAGCCTGTTAGCAAAGTGCCACGTAAGTACTCTGTAACCGCAAAGTTGGCAAGCAACAGGCAGATAAAGCTATAGGGCCCTTTAGCAAGGCGGGTTGTCAACCAAGCTGCTAGTGCAGGATACAAGGCTAAGTAAGCGCAAAGTAGCACCATCAATGAAATCGATGCAATTAATGGCATACCGCCAAAGGTGGCTATCGATACATGCACCCAACTAATACCTGCACCAAACCAGCCTAAACCAAAGATAAAGCCATACTTAGCACTTTGTTTAGCGGCCGATTTACCATTTGCCTGCGGATTAATGCAATAGATAAGTATGCCAAGAGAGAGAAAGGCAATATACCAAAGATTATAAGGGGCGTAGCTTAAGGTTAAAAAGAGGCCCGCAATGAGTGCGAGCCAGGCTTTTTTATCTTTTGCAATAAGGCTTAGCTTAGTTAGCAGTTTCTTCACTGTCGTTATCATCAGCCTTAGGAATGGTGACTTGCAATTGTAAGATGCGACGGTTATCTGAGTTGGTGACTTTAAATTGCAGGCCATCAATATCAATTGTTTCACCACGACTTGGCATATGACCAAATGCGTGTAAAACAATACCACCTATGGTGTCAGCATCAGAGGTGCTGTAACCGGTTTTAAAATACTCGTTAAAGTCATCAACTTCAGTCAGTGCTTGTACTGCATAAACGTGTTTAGCTACTTGGCGAATATCTTGTTGGTCTTCGCTTTCGTCGTGCTCATCTTCGATTTCACCAACGATGATTTCAAGAATATCTTCGATGGTTACTAGACCCGACACGCCGCCGTATTCATCGATGACGATTGCCATATGGTATCGCTGTTGACGGAATTCGTTAAGCAGTGTGTCAACACGTTTGCTTTCTGGTACGACTACTGCTGGGCGTAAATAATCACGCAAAGAAGGCAACTGCTCATCTTTGTTTAAGATAAGTGGTAATAGATCTTTTGCTAATAAAATACCTTCTACATGGTCTTTATCTTCACACACCACTGGAAAACGTGAATGTGTTGAGTCAACCATCATAGGTAACAGTTCTTCAAGTGGTGTATCAACCTCTAACGTAACCATTTGCGAGCGAGGGATCATGATGTCACGAACTTTAAGCTCAGATACACCAAGTACTCCTTCGATCATTTCTTTGGTTTCAGGGTCGATAAGGTCGCGTTCTTGCGCATCGGCAATTACTTCAACCAGCTCTTCTTTATTCTGGGGTTCCCCTTGCAACATTTGGGTTATTCTGCCCAACCAAGTTTTGCCAGAAGAACCCTGGCTAGATTGCGAGTTGTCGTCGCTCATTGCGTCTAATTGCTCCGTAAATTTAAATATCGTCTCGATATGGGTCTGCGATGTTCAGATCAGCAAGTAATTGCTTTTCTATGCTTTCCATTTCGAGTGCATCTTCGTCCTTTATATGGTCAAATCCAAGTAAATGCAAGCATCCATGGATCACCATATGGGCAAAATGGTCATGAAAGGTCTTTTCTTGCTCAATTGATTCGGCCAAAACAATGGCCGGACAAATGATTAAATCACCCACTAAAGGTAACTCAATACCCGGTGGTGCTTCAAATGGAAACGATAAGACATTAGTCGGTTTATCTTTTCCACGGTAATCATTATTGAGCTGCTGGCTTTGTGCTTCGTCGCTTATGACGATAGTAAGCTCAGCGTCTTCACGGTAGTTACTAAGGGCTTTATCAGCCCATAGTTGGAATTGTTCAAAGCTAGGTAAGTCGTCAAACTCACAGGCTATTTGTAAATCTAATTCGGTCACGAGTTTGCTTCTTGTTGGTTTGCTTGTGCTTCTTTTGCACGTTGCTTTTCTGCGCGTTTTAAACGCTCAGCTTCATCATTGCGCTCATAGGCTTCTACGATACGTGCAACAACAGGGTGGCGCACGACATCGTGTGATTGGAAGAAATTAAAACTAATTTCATCTACGCCGTTTAATACCTCAATAGCATGACGAAGCCCAGAGCGAGCACCACGTGGTAAGTCAACTTGTGTGATATCGCCTGTGATCACTGCTTTTGAATTAAAACCAATACGGGTTAAGAACATTTTCATTTGTTCTGCGGTGGTGTTTTGGCTTTCATCAAGAATAATAAAGGCATCATTTAATGTACGACCACGCATGTAAGCAAGTGGGGCCACTTCAATGATGTTTTTCTCAATTAGCTTTTCTACACGCTCAAAGCCCAGCATTTCGAATAAAGCATCGTAAAGTGGGCGTAAGTACGGGTCGATTTTTTGGCTTAAGTCACCCGGTAAAAAGCCAAGTTTCTCACCAGCTTCAACTGCAGGGCGCGTTAATAAAATACGGCGAATCTCTTGACGCTCGAGGGCATCAACAGCAGCTGCAACGGCTAGATAAGTTTTACCTGTACCAGCGGGACCGATACCAAAGGTAATATCGTGATGCAGGATGTTAGCAACATACACGCCTTGGTTATCGTTGCGTGGTTTAATAACGCCACGGCGTGTTTTAATCACCATGTCTTTACCGTACACGCCCGGGTTTTCATCTTGCTCTAGGGCATTCGATTCGCTAATTGCTAAATGCACTGCATCAGGTTCAATTTCGCCTATTTGACCACGAATAGGTTGAGTGTCAATGTAAAGGTTTTTTAAGATTTCAACGCTGGCTGCGGCGCAATGAAGTTTACCCGTGACTCTGAAAAAATTATCACGGTGGGCAATTTCAACACCTAGGCGGCGTTCAATTTGTTTAATGTTTTCGTCAAACGGACCACATAAAGAAGAGAGTCGTTTGTTGTCGGCAGGTTCTAAATAAATCTCTAATGTTTTTAATTGATTACTCAAAATTACTTCCTATTCATGGGTGCTGGCAGTGCCAGCACCAGTGTCTCCCTAAGGTACGAAAGTAGCAACGCCAATTTCGTTAGGGGCAGCTGCGGCTTCAGCTTCGGCAGCTTTATTTAAAATTGCTGATGGCGCCACATCACGACGTAAATTCATCTCTGATTCTGTACGAATTAATTCACCACGTAAAGAGTTTGGCAACGCTTCAGTAATACGTACATCAACGAATTGACCGATCACTGAGTGAGGGCCTTCGAAGTTCACTACACGATTGTTTTCTGTACGGCCACGTAATTCCATTGGGTTCTTCTTAGAAGGACCTTCTACCAGGATACGTTGTTCAGTACCAAACATTTGACGGCTAATTTGCTGCGCCATTTGCGTGATGCGGTTTTGTAATAGGTATAAACGCTCTTTTTTCTCTTGCTCAGTCACATCGTCTGGTAAATCGGCAGCAGGTGTGCCAGGGCGCGCACTGTAGATGAAGCTAAAGCTCATATCAAAACCGATATCATTGATAAGGTTCATAGTTGCTTCAAAATCAGCTTTACTTTCACCAGGGAAACCAATGATGAAGTCTGATGACATGCTTAGGTTAGGGCGAATTTTACGTAATTTACGAATCGTCGATTTATACTCAAGCGCTGTATGACCACGTTTCATCAGGTTAAGAATACGGTCAGAGCCACTTTGTACTGGTAAATGTAAGTGATCAACAAGCTCTGGCACATCAGCGTATGCATCGATGATGTCTGGTGTAAACTCTACTGGGTGTGAGGTGGTGTAACGAATACGGTCAATGCCGTCAATCGCTGCAACATAACGTAGTAGGTCAGAGAAGTAACAAATCTCACCGTCGTGTGTTTCACCGCGATACGCATTTACGTTTTGACCTAAAAGGTTTACTTCACGCACGCCTTGCTCTGCAAGTTGCGCAACTTCAAGGAGCACATCATCTAAAGGACGACTTACTTCTTCACCACGCGTGTAAGGTACTACACAGAAAGTACAGTACTTAGAGCAGCCTTCCATGATTGATACAAATGCAGTAGGACCTTCTGCTTTTGGCTCAGGTAAGCGGTCAAATTTTTCAATTTCAGGGAATGAAACGTCAACCACAGATGTGCTGTCGCCACTTTGCACTTGCTTAATCATTTCTGGCAAGCGGTGTAATGTTTGCGGGCCAAAGATCACATCAACAAATGGCGCGCGTTGGCGAATTGAGTCACCTTCTTGCGATGCAACACAACCACCAACACCAATGATTAAGTCTGGCCTGTCATCTTTTAATAACTTCCAACGACCAAGCTGATGGAACACTTTTTCTTGTGCCTTTTCACGGATTGAACAGGTATTGAGTAAGATCACGTCAGCGTCTTCAGCTTCTTCAGTTAACTGATAGCCGTTTGTCGCATCTAGTAGATCAGCCATTTTCTGAGAGTCGTACTCGTTCATCTGACAACCCCAGGTTTTAATATGCAGCTTTTTACTCATTGAAATATAGCCTCGTTTTCAATTCGGTAGTGACACAAAAATGTGTTAGAAACAGGATTAAGTGGCAATTATGCCGACTTAAAGGACGCGTATTTTAGCTGGATACCCGCACAGATCCAAGTATAGTTTTAATCTTTGTGGTGTGAAATCAAACAAGTCCCTGATTTGAAATTCTTAAGTATTAAATGCACTGACACTGTTTATTGAATTACGTTACAATTTGCCGGGTATTTAAATAGCCAAATGAGCGAATATTAAATGAATAAAAATAAGATAATTGTTGTTGGAGGTGGCATGGTAGGTGCTGCTACAGCCATAAAATTGGCGCAGCAGGGGAGTGATGTCACGATTATTGAAAAGCACCTTATTGATGCGGATAGTATTCTTAGCTCAGATAAAGTGGATATTCGTATTTCGGCTATTAATCGTTTTTCAGAGCACCTACTTGATGAGCTTGGGGCAATGCCATTATTGCGAAAAAACCGAATCGCACCTTATCAACAACTAGAAGCGTATCAACAGCAAGATGAGAGCTTATTATTTGATTGTAAAGATATTGGCGAGACACATTTAGGCCATTTAATTGAAAATAGCTTAATTCAGGCGAGTCTATGGCAACAATTTGCTGATTACAATATTGAGGTTATCGAGCAAAAGACTCCTGTAACCGATATAAATCAAACTGACGATTCAATCACTCTGCATTATGGTGATACACACTATACGGCAGATTTAGTCATTGCGGCTGATGGTGGTCAATCACAATTGCGCACCAAAGCTGGATTAGGTGTAACTGGTTGGCAGTATGCTCAACATTGTATGGGTGTATTAATAAAACTGGATGCTCCTCAACAAGTAAAAACGTGGCAGCAATTTACTCCAACCGGACCTGTCGCGTTTTTACCTATGCAAGCACCTTATGCAAATTTAATTTGTTACCACGACGCAGCAGTTTTAAAGCAATGGCAAAAACTTTCTAATGAAGAACTTAAAGCAAAGCTCATTGCATATTTCCCTCAACTACCGGGTGACTTTGAATTACTTGAGCATGCTGTTTTCCCTCTTGCCAGACAACACGCCAATGATTACTCACAAGGGCGTTTAGTACTTGTGGGTGATTCAGCGCACACAATTAATCCTCTTGCAGGTCAAGGCGTAAACTTAGGCTTTCAAGATGTGGTTGCATTGGCGGATATTTTGGAAGATCAAGAAGACGTGGGTCAACATCAATTATTAAAACAATATGAGAAAAAACGTCGTCATGCGAATTTACTCATGATGAGTATGATGGATGCATGCTATTTTGGTTTTTCAAATGAAATAAAACCACTCAGTTGGGCGCGGAGCAAGTTCTTGAAATTAGCCAATAATAAAGGCCCTGCAAAAAATTGGGTATTGAAATATGCGATAAGCGGGACATTAAGTTAGAGCGCCATATAGATATTTTTTAATTTTGAAGTACAAGTGCCTTGGTAGCACTTGTACTTTACGAGCTATCTTAATTCCAAGTGCCACTTCTAGAGTACATATACTCTGCATCAGCACACCAATTTACATCAGCCCAAGTGTAGTCGGTGTAATAAATCTTATCTACACATCCCCTTACTGAGCTTTCAACCTTGAATACATCGACTATACAAGTAGTGCCAGTACAATCAGCAACGCTTGCACTATTATAAGTACCACTAAATACCCACTCAACGCGTGAAACATCTTTTGAGGTATTAACTTTGAAAGCAACCTTTGGTGCCCAGTTAGGATTAGTCTCACCACCAAAACAACGATTCTGGGTGTAGTTATCGTAGGCCATTGTATCTACGTAGCATGATACAGAGTTTGCAAAAGCATTAGCAGTGAATAGACCACTTATTAGAGTTAAAATTGTAAATAACTTTTTCATATAACTTTCCTTATTAGAGTGTTAGCTCGTTTTTTGAGCACTTTTAGAGTATCAATAAGGGTACTTTTGTCAATAAAAAGTTGCATAAAAGTTAATTTTTGTGATTCTTTATTATTGAAGCCTATTTATTCAGTTAGAAGTTAGGTATATGAAGTTAGGTATATGAAGTTAGGTATATGAAGTTAGGTATATGAAGTTAAGTATATGAAGTTAAGTATATGAAGTTAGGTATTTGAAGTTAGGTGTTTGAAATCAGGAAATAGAAATTAGAAAAGGAAGTAAGTTGGCTGGGATACCAGGATTTGAACCTGGGAATGGCAGGATCAAAACCTGCTGCCTTACCGCTTGGCGATATCCCAACGCTAAACTTGAAGAGTTTTAGTTCTACTTAAGAACATGGTGCGGAAGGAGAGACTTGAACTCTCACAACCGAAGTTACTGGAACCTAAATCCAGCGCGTCTACCAATTCCGCCACTCCCGCACATAGTGTGATGCAAGTGTATAGTAATGGAACCTAAATCCAGCGTCTAATCAAGACACCAGCCAATTCCGCCACTCCCGCATCATAGGGTTTGCTAATTTAAACTCTTAGCTTGAGTTTTCTTATTCACTCTCTTGGTAGAGAAAGTGGCTGGGATACCAGGATTTGAACCTGGGAATGGCAGGATCAAAACCTGCTGCCTTACCGCTTGGCGATATCCCAACAAAGAATAATTTGATAGTTTGGGTTCTTATCAAGAACATGGTGCGGAAGGAGAGACTTGAACTCTCACAACCGAAGTTACTGGAACCTAAATCCAGCGCGTCTACCAATTCCGCCACTCCCGCATCATTTGTACTAAATGTACTGGTAGTTATTTTAAGCTCTTCATTGAGCATTCTTCGTCACTTTAAGAAAGTGGCTGGGATACCAGGATTTGAACCTGGGAATGGCAGGATCAAAACCTGCTGCCTTACCGCTTGGCGATATCCCAACAAAGAATAGTTTGATAGTTTTAGTTCTTATCAAGAACATGGTGCGGAAGGAGAGACTTGAACTCTCACAACCGAAGTTACTGGAACCTAAATCCAGCGCGTCTACCAATTCCGCCACTCCCGCATCATTCGTACTAAAAGTACTGGTAGTTATTTTAAACTCTTCATTGAGTGCAGCTTAAACTCCTGCAGAGCCATTCTAAATAAAGAATGGTGGCTAAGACGGGATTTGAACCTGTGACCCCATCATTATGAGTGATGTGCTCTAACCAACTGAGCTACTTAGCCATCGTGGCTGGGATACCAGGATTTGAACCTGGGAATGGCAGGATCAAAACCTGCTGCCTTACCGCTTGGCGATATCCCAACAAAAGCTTGATAGTTTTAGTTCTTATCAAGAACATGGTGCGGAAGGAGAGACTTGAACTCTCACAACCGAAGTTACTGGAACCTAAATCCAGCGCGTCTACCAATTCCGCCACTCCCGCATCATTCGTACTAAAAGTACTGGTAGTTATTTTAAACTCTTCATTGAGCAACAAGAAAGAATGGTGGCTAAGACGGGATTTGAACCTGTGACCCCATCATTATGAGTGATGTGCTCTAACCAACTGAGCTACTTAGCCATCTTTTTTGTTAGCACTTCATCGCTGAGTGCGGGGCGTATTATGCTGATATGACCTAAATCCGTCAACACCTTTTTTGCAAAAAAACGCTTATCAGTGTTTGTTTGCATTAAAATTAAGCTAAGTGGCTAAATTTCATTTGAATTGCTGTTTTTTTGACTGCTATTTACCAATTTAAAACTGCAATGTGTTTTGTAACTGTTTTAATACTGATTTTAAGTTGCTTGATTTTCAAACAAAAATCAAGCAACAAAAATAGATAATTTCTTTTTATAGGATGTTTGCTTGTTAAAAACAACAGAAGAACTTATTTCTTAAAGTGATTGCAGCTAAAAGAGCACTCGATTTCGATCTTTGTTTCTTTAAGTAAAGACGTGGTTTGGTAGTAAATCAACTAACAGCGGAACAATCCAGCACTAATATCCTTAATCCTCTGTCAAATTATGTTTGGCTGTATCGGCGCTAATACCAATTTGCCAAGTTCGTGATAAGCGTTCATTGCGTGGAATAGACGGTTAAATCTAGCTAATAGCTAGGAGTGACAAATGATATGGTGATTAGTAGCAAGTTTAAAAGATGATAAGCAATAAAAAAGGCTCGTAGTAACGAGCCTTTTAAAATTTTATCAGCGAAGTAGCTTATACATTGAATAAGAAGTTCATTACATCGCCGTCTTTAACAATGTACTCTTTACCTTCTTGGCGCATTTTACCTGCTTCTTTTGCACCGCTTTCACCTTTGTACTCGATATAATCATCAAAAGCGATAGTTTGTGCTCGGATGAAGCCACGCTCAAAGTCAGTGTGAATTTTACCTGCAGCTTGAGGCGCAGTTGCACCTACTGGAATTGTCCATGCACGTACTTCTTTTACACCAGCGGTGAAGTAAGTTTGTAACTTAAGTAACTCGTAACCACCACGGATCACTAAGTTAAGACCAGGCTCTTCTAAACCTAGGTCAGCCATAAACTCTAACTTGTCTTCTTCTTCAAGCTCAGACAGTTCAGATTCGATAGCCGCACAAACTGGGATCACAACGGCATCTTCTGCAGCAGCGATTTCACGAACTTTGTCTAGGTATGGATTATTTTCAAAACCATCTTCAGCAACGTTTGCAATGTACATAGTCGGTTTAATCGTTAAGAAGTTAAGTGGCTTAATTGCTGCTTTTTCTTCTTTTGTTAACTCTAATGAACGAAGAGTTAAACCTTCATCAAGGTGTGCTTTTACCTTTTCAAGTACTGCATTTTGCTCTTTAGCGTCTTTATCGCCGCCTTTTGCCTTTTTAGCGTTACGAACAAGTGCTTTATCGGCACTATCCATATCGGCTAATACTAACTCAGTATTAATAACATCAATATCATCTGCAGGGTCAATAGTGCCTGCTACGTGTACGATGTTCTCATCTTCAAAGCAACGAACAACATGGCCAATCGCGTCAGTTTCACGAATGTTTGCAAGGAACTGATTACCTAAACCTTCACCTTTAGATGCGCCTTTTACTAGACCTGCAATATCAACGAATTCCATCGTTGTTGGTAAAATACGCTGAGGATTTACAATAGCAGCTAACGCATTTAAGCGTGCATCAGGAACCGGAACCACGCCAGTGTTTGGCTCAATGGTACAGAAAGGGAAGTTAGCGGCTTCAATACCCGCTTTAGTTAGTGCATTAAATAGTGTTGATTTACCAACATTTGGCAAACCAACGATGCCACATTTAAAACCCATAGTAAGATACCTTGTGTAATTTCAAATAAACGATTTAAGGTTTAAATGAATGTAGTCTGTTTTGTGCTTTTAACACACCATCTTTTGCAAGAATTTCCATACAACGAACTGCTTCGTCAACTGCGGCATCCATTTTTTCTTGGTCTTCTTTCGCGGCTTTACCCAGTACCCAGCCCGTAACCATTTCACGGTGACCAGGATGACCAATGCCAATACGAAGGCGCATGAAATCTTTTTGGTTTGCCATTTTCGCTATAATGTCTTTTAAACCATTGTGGCCGCCATGACCGCCACCTTTTTTTAGTTTAGCAATCCCGGGTTCGAGATCCATTTCGTCATGTGCGACGAGGATATTTTCGACAGGAATTTTAAAGAAATTAGCGAGACTACTCACCGCCTTACCGCTTAAGTTCATATAAGTAGTAGGGATCAGTAATTTAAATTCTTGGCCTTGAATGATCACTTTGCCTGTTAGGCCATGATATTTAGGATCGTGTTTGAGTGTGCAGTTATAACGTGCAGCAAGTTCTTCGATGAACCAGGCACCTGCATTATGGCGTGTGTTTGCGTATTCGGGGCCTGGATTAGCCAGGCCCACAAGCATTTGAATAGAATTCAAGGTGTTGACACCTTAAAAATTATTCTGCAGCGTCTTCTGAAGCTTCGTCTTCAGCAGGAGCAGCTTTGTTAGCTTTAACAGTAACAATTGACTGATCGTGGTCTGCGCCTTTAGCTAGCTCAACAGATGTAACACCTGCTGGTAGTTTAAGGTCAGAAAGGTGGATTGAATCACCAGCTACTAAGCCTGCAACGTCAACTTCAACGAACTCAGGAAGTGACTTAGGAAGACACGTGATTTCGATTTCAGTTAATTGGTGAACAACAGTGTTACCTGCTTTAGTTACTTTCTCTTCACCGATGAAGTGTACTGGCACTTTAGTGTGAAGTTTGTGAGAAGCATCTACACGTTGGAAGTCTAAGTGAGTGATCTTAGGCTTGAATGGGTGACGTTGAATATCTTTAAGGATAGCTTCAACTGACTCGCCACCGATGTTTAAAGTAAGGATGTGCGTGTAGAAACCTTCGTCTTCTTGCGCTTTGATCATATCTTTGTGTGCAAGAACGATAGATGCAGCTTCTTTGTCAGCACCGTAAAGGATTGCAGGAACTTTATCTTCACGGCGTAGGCGGCGGCTCGCACCAGTACCTGTTTCTGTACGTAATTCTGCATTGTATGTATAAGTTGACATAATGTCTCCAATAATTAATAGTCTTAGGGCCTTTGCGACCAAGGTCCCCAGCCAAAAGGCGCGCTATCATACCACCCCTTTCGGGGAAAATAAATAACGACTACAAAAAAAGCACCTAGACGGTGCTTTTTGAATATCTTCGCGTTGTTGATTAGTGTTCAAACATCGCTGAGATAGATTCTTCATTGCTGATACGACGAATTGTTTCAGCAAGCATATCTGCAAGCGTAAGCACTTTGATTTTATCAATTGCTTTAAGCTCATCAGATAATGTAATTGAGTCAGTTACAATCACTTCGTCAATTACTGAGTTACGGATGTTTTCAGCGGCATTACCTGAAAGCACAGGGTGAGTTGCATATGCAAATACACGTTTAGCACCATGCTCTTTAAGAGCAGCAGCGGCTTTACATAATGTACCACCGGTATCGATCATGTCATCAACGATGATACAGTCGCGGCCTTCAACGTCACCAATAATGTGCATTACTTGTGAAACGTTTGCTTGTGGGCGGCGCTTGTCGATAATAGCTAGGTCAGTGTCATTTAATAGCTTCGCAATAGCACGAGCACGAACAACACCACCGATATCTGGAGAAACAACAACAACGTCATCGAAGTCGCGTTCTTTCATATCTTCTAATAGCACTGGGCTACCGAATACGTTATCAACTGGTACGTCGAAGAAACCTTGAATTTGTTCAGCGTGTAAATCAACCGTCAATACGCGGTCAACACCAACACTAGAAAGGAAGTCTGCAACAACTTTAGCAGTAATTGGCACACGAGCAGAGCGCACACGGCGGTCTTGACGTGAATAACCAAAGTATGGAATAACTGCTGTGATACGACCAGCAGATGCACGACGAAGGGCATCAACCATAACGATAAGCTCCATTAAGTTATCGTTAGTAGGGTTACAGGTTGATTGAATGATGAAAACGTCAGAACCACGAACATTTTCATTAATTTGAACACTGATCTCACCGTCACTAAAACGGCCAACAACAGCATCGCCTAATTCAATATACAAACGTTTTGCAACTTTTTGAGCTAGCTCAGGTGTTGCGTTACCAGCGAAGAGCTTCATGTCAGGCACGGTAGGGTTCCTCAGGCACTGAATTTTGGGACTAACAGGCTATGGTAGACACCAAAGCAGGTTAACATTTACTTGTACGTTACTTCATAGCAAAGTGAGCATTTAATGCTTTATGAGCAGGTGAAAGTGTAGCACTACTTGCAACAAAACCTGTCCATTTATCTGGTAACTGAGCTAAAACTTGTTGTGCTTGTGCCTGGGTTGAAAACTCAGCAAAGCAACAAGCGCCCGTACCAGTCATCTTTGACGGGGCGTATTTTAACAACCACTGCAGGACTTTTTCAACCTCGGGGCAGAGCTTTTTAACCAAAGGCTCACAATCATTGCCTAAATTTTCCGTTTGCCAGTCTACTTTTAACTTGGGTGTGTCACGTTTTAAATCAGGATGGGTAAAAATTTTCGCGGTGCTGACATGCTCCCCAGGATGTATTACACAAAACCAACTTTGCGGTAATTCTACATTTTCTAGCTGCTCGCCAATACCATGAGCAATTGCTGTGTGGCCATTTATAAACACTGGTACATCGGCTCCAAGCGTCACCCCAAGTTTAGCTAATTCTTCGAGCGATAAATCGCACTCCCACAACTTATTGAGAGCAAGTAGGGTCGTAGCCGCATCGGATGAACCGCCACCAACACCACCGCCCATCGGTAAACGTTTTAATAGCTCGATAGTCGCACCTTGTTGGCAACCACAATGCTGCTGTAATAAACGAGCTGCCTTATATATAAGGTTGTCTGTTAAAGCAATGCCGTTTGTATCGCCAATGACAGTGATATCGGGTTCATGGGTCACTGTAAATGTTAAGTCATCACCAAATTCTAAAAAGGTAAATAAGGTTTCAAGCTCATGGTAGCCATCATCGCGACGACCATTAATATGCAAAAATAGGTTTAGTTTAGCGGGTGCGATTAATGTGATAGGGGGCTTTAAAATGTGTGTCATGATTAATGTAACTGCCAATCATTAAGTTGAATTTTAATACGAATATGTTGATTTTTTAAAGTCAGTTTTTCTGGCAACCAATAACCATCTTGCTTGCGATAATTTGCATAGGTAATCTGCCATTGTTGACCATTCTCTGCTTGCCAAAGCAGTGTTTTTAAACGACCTTGTTCATCGAATGATGCTTGCTCATTCTGTGCAGTACCTTTTAGCCATTTTGCGGCATTATCTAATGGAATTGAAAAGCCTGTTAACCGGTAAAGTAGTCTAGATGCATCCTGATCTGTGTAGGTGTCGCCATCATACTCTAAAACAGCACCTTGAGGGTTTTGCTGTAAAGACAGAATGCGTGTGCCAATAAAGCTAGTTAGAACCATGTCACTGTTGCGTTCATCATGTTGCCAATTTAAATTGGCTGATTGGCGTTGCTCGGTGCTGATAAACGCCATTTTACCTTGTACTTGCCACTGAGTCCGTTGGTCTAGGCGGGTTTTCCAATCAGGGTAAATGTAATCAACCGTTGAAATTTTTTGCGCACAACCGCTGATAAATAAAAAAAATATGAATAAAATCAAATATTGTTTAATCAAATGTCGTTCCTTACTTTCCATATTCCGCTGATTTTTGGTAAAATTAATGCCTTTACAGCTGGGCTTAGCAATATTTGGTACATATGACCATCGTAGCACTTGGTATAAATCACAAAACCGCATCCGTAGAATTACGCGAAAAAGTTGCGTTTTCGCCTGAGCAAATGTCTGAGGCGTTACAACAATTAAGTGGCCATGCGCATTTCAATGAAGCGGTCATTGTTTCGACCTGCAACCGAACTGAAATCTATTGTAGCCTTGCCGAGCGTAATTCCCAAACCTTGTTGCACTGGTTAGCCAGTTTCCATGGTTTGGATGAACAAGAACTGAGCAACAACATCTATTATCACGAAGGTACCGAAGCCATTAATCATTTAATGCGAGTATCTTGTGGTTTAGATTCACTGGTGCTTGGTGAGCCACAAATTTTAGGGCAAATAAAACAAGCCTATCACAATGCAAAGACTCACGATGCAATCGGTGTGACATTCGATCGCTTGTTTCAAAAAACCTTTTCGGTAGCAAAGCAGGTTCGTACTGAAACCGATATCGGTGCCAGCGCTGTTTCGGTTGCCTACGCAGCGGTTAATTTAGCTAAGCACATATATGGCAAGTTAGATAAAACCAATGTACTGCTTATTGGTGCTGGTGAAACAATAGAGTTGGTTGCTAAACATCTGTACCAAAATAATCCGCAAAAAATTACTGTTGCCAACAGAACTATTGAACGTGCTAAGACCCTTGCCAGCGATGTCAACGCAGATGTGATTGCACTTGCCCAGCTACCTGAGCGCCTTCACGATGCGGATATCGTAATTAGTTCAACGGCAAGTACCTTACCTATTATTGGTAAAGGGGTAGTAGAGCAAGCGCTAAAAAAGCGTCGCCATAAACCAATGTTATTTATAGATATTGCAGTTCCACGCGATATCGAGAGTCAAGTAGGCGAATTAGATGCCGCCTATTTGTATTCAGTTGATGACTTACAAGCCATAGTAAGCGAGAATATCGCCGCCCGAGAGCAGGCCGCCGAACAAGCGCAAACCATTATTCGCTCTCGTACCGATGAATTTGCTATGTGGTTGCGTTCACTCGATTCGGTGGATTTGATTCGCCATTATCGCAACGATGTACAAGATATAAAGTCAGAACTTGTCGAAAAAGCCCTCAGTCAGCTGCAAGCAGGCAAAGAGGCAGAAAAAGTTATACTCGAGTTGGCAAATAAACTGACCAACCGCTTGATGCACGCACCTACCCGTGCCATTCAAGATGCTGCTAAAAAAGGTGAAGCAGCCGAGTTAAGCCAATTAAAGAAAATGTTAGGTATTGATCAGGAATAGTCGTTAAATGAAAGAGTCTGTTTATAGAAAATTAGAAACCTTAGTTGAGCGTTATGAGGAAGTGCAAGCGCTGCTAAGCGACCCCTCTGTGATCAGCGACCAAAATCGCTTTCGTGCCTTATCTAAAGAATACTCAGAATTAGAAGAAATCGTAAAAGCGTTTTTAGCCTATCAACAAGCACAAGATGATGTTGCTACGGCTGAAGAGATGCTAAAAGACTCTGATCCTGACATGCGTGAAATGGCGCAAGAAGAATATAAAGAAGCAAAAGCACAAATCACCGAATTAGAAGACGAAATCCAAATTCTGATGTTACCAAAAGACCCGAAAGACAATAATAATGTCTATTTAGAGGTTCGTGCTGGTACTGGTGGTGATGAAGCTGCTATTTTCGCTGGTGATTTATTCCGTATGTACAGCCGCTACGCAGAAACTAAAAAGTGGAAAGTTGAAGTAGTAAGTACTAACGAAGGTGAACATGGCGGTTATAAAGAAGTCATCGCGCACATCTCTGGTGAAGGCGTGTATGGTCAGCTGAAGTTTGAATCGGGTGCTCACCGTGTTCAACGTGTACCAGAGACTGAATCGCAAGGTCGTGTTCATACATCTGCTTGTACCGTGGCAGTGATGGCTGAAATTCCTGAAGCAGAAGCAATTGAGATTAACCCTGCAGATATTAAAGTCGATACGTTCCGTGCATCGGGTGCTGGTGGTCAGCACGTAAATAAAACAGATTCAGCTATTCGTATTACTCACATTCCAACAGGTGTGGTTGTAGAGTGTCAGGATGAACGTTCACAGCATAAAAACCGTGCTAAAGCAATGTCTGTACTTGGTGCTCGTTTACAACAAGCTGAAGATGAAAAGCGTCAAGCGGCTGAGGCGTCAGAACGTCGTAACTTAGTGGGCAGTGGTGACCGCTCTGAGCGTATCCGTACTTACAACTACCCACAAGGTCGTATTACAGATCACCGCATTAACTTAACACTTTATCGCTTAAATGAAGTGGTTGCAGGTGATTTAGGCTGTGTCATTGAGCCACTAATGCAAGAACACCAAGCTGACTTACTTGCTGCGATGGGCGATGAATAATCGTGCCGCAAAGCATAGAACAAGCACTTGTTACTGCGACGGCGTTATTAACGCCTAGCAGTGACAGCGGCAAACTTGACGCGCAAGTATTGTTATTATCCATTCTTGATAAACCCCGCAGTTATTTATTCACTTGGCCAGAAAAACAACTTACCGAACAGCAACAACTTGCTTTTGAACAAGCATGCCAGCGCCGCTTAAACGGCGAGCCAGTTGCTCATATTGTTGGCTTTCGTGAATTCTGGAGCCTTCCTTTAAAGGTCAATCCAACAACCTTGATCCCAAGACCTGATACCGAAACCTTAGTTGAATATGCTTTAGGTTTAGAATTACCAGCAAGTGCTAAGGTGCTTGATTTAGGCACAGGGACAGGGGCTATTGCCCTTGCGCTAGCCAGCGAAATGCCAACTTGGCAGGTTACTGGAGTCGATAGGGTCGCTGATGCAGTCGCACTAGCTGAAGAAAATAAACAACGACTAAACATTCACAATGCTCATTTCGCATTGAGTAATTGGTTTAGTGCAGTAAAAAAAGAAAAGTTTGACCTAATTGTCAGCAATCCGCCGTATATTGAACATGATGATGACCATTTGAGCCGTGGAGATGTGCGCTTTGAACCTTTATCTGCATTAGTCGCAGATGATGACGGTATGGCTGACATCAAACAAATAATTACTATGGCGCGTGACTATTTAGCAACAAATGGCTATCTTTTAATTGAACATGGCTACCAGCAACGGGCAAAAGTTCAAGATTTTTTTGCACAAATGTCGTATAGCCATATACTTACAATTAAAGATCTTGGCGGTAATGACCGTGTAACACTTGCACAATGGCCTAAATAATAACAAAAAGGCTTGTGCGTACATAGCCTTTGAGGATCCCTTATAATGGATGATTTTTTGTTTTCGGATGAAGCACTTGATGAAGTAAATGAAGTGCTCCAAGGTAGTTGGAAAGTCATCGTGGTTGATGATGAGCCAGAAGTACACGCCGTAACAAAGCTTGCGTTGAGTGACTTCGAATTTCAAGACAAGCGTCTTGAATTTATAAGTGCTTATTCTGGGGAAGAGGCAAAGCAAGTTATACAAGAGCATCCTGATGCGGCAATTGTGTTACTTGATGTTGTTATGGAAACGGATGATGCCGGCTTAAAGGTTGCTAAATTTATCCGTGAAACTGCTAAAAACAATCATATCCGAATCATCCTAAGAACAGGTCAACCGGGCCAAGCCCCAGAGCGACAAGTAATAGTCAATTTTGATATCAACGATTATAAGTCGAAAACAGAACTCACAGCACAAAAGCTGTTTACGGTAGTGATGTCGAGTTTACGGTCGTATCGAGACATTTTATCGATTGAGCAGTCACGCTTGGGTCTTGAAAAAATCATTAAAGCATCTCGCGATATTTTTTCTACTCACTCACTTGAGAGCTTCATCGAAGGTGTAATGCAGCAGCTTACTTCTTTGCTCGGCACGGTTGACCAAGCAATGTATTCAACAAGTTTAGTGGCTAGTAACCCGCAGGATAATCAAAAGAAGTTAGTGGTGTTTTCGGGCAGTGGTGAGTTTGAACGCAGTGAAGGTAAGGCGATTGAAGATGTGCTTAATGATGAGCAACTGCAAGCCTGCCAACAAGCTTTAAAAGAAAAAACCATTGTTTATCGAGAAAACTACTTATTTGCCTATTGTTGCAGTGAGTTCAATCATAACTCAATGTTATTTATATCAGGTATTCCAAAACACCTTACCGACACACAGCGCCATCTAATCGAAATTTTTTCGCAAAATGTACAGTTAGCCTACGAAAATGTGCAACTACAATCAGAAATAGAAGCAACACAACAAGAGCTAGTGTTTAGGCTAAGCGAAGCACTCGAACAACGCTCAACAGAAACAGGCAACCACGTAAAACGTGTATCGCATATTTGTTATGAGCTGGCGATAGGTTATGGATTAGACAAACGAGAAGCAGAGTTAATTCGCCTTGCAGCGCCACTTCATGATGTTGGTAAAGTAGGTATCCCAGATTCTATATTAAACAAACCTGGACCACTGACAGATGATGAATGGTCTGTGATGAAGCAGCATGCTGAAAAAGGCCATAGTATTTTGAAAGACTCTAAACGAGAAATTGTTAACGTTGGAGCTACTATTGCTTTATCGCATCACGAGCGTTGGGATGGTGCAGGGTATCCAAAAGGTTTAAAAGGGCAAGATATTCCTATAGCTGGCCGAATTGTTGCACTTGCAGATGTGTATGATGCACTTCGTCATAAGCGCTGCTATAAAGAGCCTTGGTCGCTTGATGATGTTATAAAAGAAATAAACGCACAAAAGGGTAAACAATTTGATCCCAAGTTGATTGATGTGTTTAATGAACGCGTTCAAGAATTAGAAGACGTACTTGTACGTTATCCAGATTAATTAAAACAAGTTTAGGGTCGTATGGATTATTTAGCAGTAAAGCATACTCACATGTTATTTGCCGTGTTGAGTATAGTATTATTTTATGTTCGCTCTTTTTCACGTTTAAAGACGGGCGCTTTAGCAAAAAATAAAGTGGTGTTTATTGGTAGTCATAGTATCGACACTTTATTGCTTGTATCAGCCGTTGCATTAATTGTTATGGCGGGCTTTAACCCTCTAGAGCAATCGTGGTTATTAGAAAAGATCATTCTAGTGATCCTTTACATTGTACTTGGCGTTGTTGCAGCAAAACAAAGCGCACAGGGTATGAAAGTCGCTTTACTTGCGATCACCACAGTCATCTTATTAGCAATTGGCTATTTAGCTTCTGCTAAAACAGCACTTCTTCTGTAAGAATCTCTAAGCGGTATTTTGATGGGCGTGCGCCATCGTACCGCTTTTTTGTATCTCATCGCTCAGTATTGGTAACTTAGGTCAAAAGTAGGTAAACTAGCTGCTCTTTTTTGAAATAGATGTTGCAGTATAAATGACCATTCCTTGGTTTGAAGATCAAAATGAATCCTATCAAGATGAAGCCTTCGATGCATATTCATCTAAAGTGCTTTATCGTTGTATTGATGCTGAACTAAAGTGGGATCCGCAAGTAGATTTATCGGCTTGCTACGAGACACTAAATCAACTTGAAGACACGGTAGCTACTTTTTGTTCTGAAATAAAAGAGCCGCACGAACGTCTTGATAAATTACTCGATACGTTTTATCAACACTGGTTATTTAGTGTTTCTAGTTTAAAAGTCCCTGAATATACATTAAATAGTTTTCGCTATACGATTACTATGCGTAGTGGCACACAAACAACGTTGGCTATTTTACTTTGCCACTTAATACAGCATGCTGAACTTGACGCGAGTGTTACCTTGAGTCAAGGAGAAGTGCATGTACATGTAGGTATAAGTGATGAAGAGGGCTACTTAATTGAGCCTAGTACAGGCCAACAAAGTTGGTATATTACCCCAGAAAACGCGTGCGAAGAAAATGGTGATGAACAAGAGCCGCTGGAGCTAGTATTTGATGAAGAGCTATATAAGCTTTACCTAGCTCAACAAAAATGGTCGTTTATCAGCGAAAGTAAATTTGGTCATGCACTTCATTGTGTAGAGATGCTCATGGAATTATTAGGGGATGACCCTTATGAGCGTCGTGATCGGGGTTATCTACTTAATCAGTTAGATTGCCCAAAAATGGCAAGAGATGATCTTCAGTATTTTGTGAATGAATGCCCAGATGATCCTGCTATTGAAATAATTCAGCACCAAATTGCTGAAATAGAAGACAATAATAATACACACCACTAATTTAAAGGAACATTTATGACTGACGCCCACAGTGCGCTAATTACCAATGACGCAGTCGTACTTGGTTTGCTTGCCGTTATTTTGGGGTTTATTTTTAAAACCTCTCACAGTAATAATGCTGCCTGCCAAAAATTTTATAAGTATGTACCCGCATTACTACTTTGTTATTTTTTACCATCGTTACTCAATACCTTTGGTATTGTTGATGGCCACTCTTCAAATGTTTATTTTGTGGCATCACGTTATTTACTGCCAGCTTGCTTGATATTGCTTACTATTAGCATTGATTTAAAAGCAATTCTTAATCTTGGTCCAAAAGCACTAATTATGTTCTTAACGGGTACTATGGGTATTGTTATTGGCGGACCGCTTGCTATTTTAGTGATGAGTGCAGTTTTCCCAGAGGCCGTTGGCGGTCATGGCCCTGATGCGGTTTGGCGCGGTATGACAACCATTGCTGGTAGTTGGATTGGCGGTGGTGCAAACCAAGCTTCAATGAAAGAAATGTTTGAAGTAGGCGGCGACATCTTCTCTGCAATGGTTACCGTTGATGTGATTGTGGCAAACTTATGGATGGCCGTATTGCTATTAATGGCTGCAAATCATAAAGCGATTGATGCAAAAACGGGCGCAGATACCCGTGCGATTGAAGAGCTTAAAGAGCGTGTAGAGAAATATCACGCAGAGCATGCACGTATGCCAACCTTAAATGATTACATGACGATCATTGCTATTGCCTTTGGTATTACTGGCCTTGCGCACTTTTGTGCCGACTTTTTAGGTCCGTTTTTTGGCGCTAACTTCCCTTGGGCGCAAGAGTATAGTTTAAACAGTAAATTCTTTTGGTTAATCGTTATCTCAACCACAATTGGTATTAGTTTATCGTTTACTAAAGTTCGTCATATTGAAGCTTTTGGCGCTTCAAAAGTAGCATCAAGCTTTTTATATATCCTTGTTGCTTCAATTGGCTTACACATGAATATTACCGCGATTTTTGACTCACCAATGTATTTTGTACTGGGTGTGATTTGGATGATTACCCATGCAAGCTTAATGCTTATTGTCGCGAAACTAATTAAAGCACCACTGTTTTATATGGCAGTGGGCTCTCAAGCAAATGTAGGTGGCGCGGCATCAGCACCCGTTGTTGCATCAGCATTCCATCCGTCACTTGCGCCAGTAGGTGTATTACTTGCTGTTTTGGGCTATGGTGTAGGTACTTACATGGCTTATATTTGTGGATTAATGCTACAAGCTGTTGCACCCTAAGGAATAGAAATGAACAACCAGTTAATTAAAATTAACGAGATTGAATTAGCCAACGACAAACCATTTGTTTTGTTTGGTGGTATGAACGTACTTGAATCGCGTGATTTAGCAATGCGTATTGCTGAACATTACGTAGAAGTAACGTCAAAGCTAAACATTCCATACGTGTTTAAAGCGTCTTTTGATAAAGCTAATCGCTCTTCAATTAACTCTTACCGTGGTCCGGGTATGGAAGAAGGTTTAAAAATCTTTGAAGAAATTAAATCTACTTTTAACGTGCCGCTTATCACCGACGTACATGAGCCACATCAAGCAGCACCAGTTGCTGAAGTTGTTGATGTAATTCAGTTACCTGCATTCCTAGCTCGACAAACTGACTTAGTTGTAGCGATGGCAAAAACAGGTGCCATCATCAACGTGAAAAAACCACAGTTTTTAGCACCGCACGAAATGCGTCATATCATTAAAAAGTTTAATGAAGCTGGCAACAACAATGTTGCACTGTGTGAGCGTGGTACTAGCTTTGGTTATAACAACCTTGTGGTTGATATGCTTGGTATGGATGACATGAAGCCTATGGCGCCAGTAATTTTTGATGCAACGCACGCACTACAGCGCCCTGGAGGCCGAGCTGACTCTGCAGATGGTCGCCGTGCACAAGCTGCAGAACTTGCTCGCAGTGGCATGGCATTAGGTATTGCAGGTTTATTTATTGAAGCGCATCCTAATCCGAATGAAGCAAAATGTGACGGCCCATGTGCTTTAGCACTAAGTAAGCTTGAAGGTTATTTATCGCAAATGAAAGCGGTTGATGACTTAGTTAAGAGCTTTGCACCACTCGATACCAGCGCAAGCGATTTATAATGATATAATTATAAGTATTTAAGTACGAAAAAGGCGACCAAGGTCGCCTTTTTTTATTTGTGTCGCTATAATCGATGCATAAGAAAAACTAATTCAAAGCTTGGTGTTTATGTCTCGTCGTTTACCTCCCTTAAATGCGCTTAAAGCCTTCGAAGCTGCTGCTCGTCATCTGAGCTTTACCAAAGCGGCTGAGGAGTTGTATGTCACGCAAGCTGCGGTGAGTCACCAGATTAAAACCTTAGAAGAGCATCTAGGCTTAAAACTGTTTTTACGTAAAAATCGCTCGTTGCTGTTAACCGAAGAAGGGCAAGGTTACTTTCTGGATATTAAAGAGATTTTTACCCAGCTGATTGATGCCACAGAGAAATTGCTAGCACGAGGTGCGAAAGGTTCTCTGACAGTAAGTTTGACGCCAAGTTTTGCGATTCAATGGTTAGTACCCAGACTTAGTTTATTTAATGAATTACACCCAGAAATCGACGTGCGAATTAAAGCGCAAGATCAGGACGAAAATTCACTTTCTGACGATGTCGATATTGCTATTTACTATGGTCGTGGCCACTGGAGTGGGGTGCAAACTTATAAACTGCACACTGAATACTTAGTGCCGTTATGTAGCCCATTATTGTTAACAGGCCCAAAACCGCTTAATCAACCGAGTGATTTGGCGAATCATACCTTATTGCATGATACGACCCGTAAAAACTGGAAAACGTGGATGAAAACAGCTGGCGTACGAAATGTGCAAGTTAACCAAGGGCCAATTTTTAGTCACTCGTCTATGGTGCTGCAAGCTGCGGTACATGGGCAGGGTGTCGCTATTGGTAATAGCGTATTAGCAAAGCCCGATATTGATGCGGGTCGACTCGTCATTCCATTTAATCACTCATTAGAAAGTAAAAATGCTTACTATTTAGTGATCCGCGAATCACAAACAGAGCTTGGTAAAATTGTTTCCTTCAAAGACTGGATGCTGAGCTTAGTAGAGCAAGAACAAGAGTATTAACATGTTACAGTGGTTTAAAAGTGCAACGGGCAAGGCGCGTGCACAATTTATATTTGCCCACGGAGCAGGGGCAGGTAGCGACTCCGAATTTATGCAAACAATGGCTAAATTGATTAGTCAGCAAAATATTGATGTGGCGTTGTTTGATTTTCAGTATATGCAAATTGCTAAAGAGACAGGTAAGCGCAGACCTCCTGATCGCGCACCTAAGCTGCTTGCATATTTTGCCGAAGTTTTAGCTGACCGTGATCCAGAGTTGCCGCTATTTATTGGCGGCAAATCGATGGGCGGGCGTATGGCTTCTATGCTTTGTACTGAGCAGGGTTTGGCTAATATTGCTGGCGTTGTGGCTTTTGGTTATCCTTTTCACCCACCGGGTAAACCTGAAAAACTTCGCATAGAACATTTTGTTGATATGCCATGCCCATTTTTAGTCCTACAAGGTGAACGCGATACGTTTGGTAATCAACAAGAGCTTGCTGAGCTTAAAATGGTTAACCCGCCAGAAATCAAATGGCTAAGAGATGGTGACCATTCACTAAAACCTCGTAAAAAAAGTGGTATCACAGAACAAGAAAACCTACAGCAGGCTGCGGATTACGCTGTGCAGTTTATGGCTAATTTAATTGGAGAGAAAAAATGATCAAACTGTATTTAATGACAGGCAGTATATTTTGTATGTTCTCTGTAATACTAGGCGCATTTGCTGCCCATGGTTTAAAAAGTCGCGTATCAGAATACGCAATTGGTATTTTTAAAACTGCTGCTGAATATCAAATGGTGCATGGTCTTGCGCTTATAGCGATTGCTATCTTAATCAAGTGGGGAATGAACCTGACTTGGGCTGGTGGTTTTTTTATTGCAGGTACTGTGTTGTTTAGCGGTAGTTTGTATTTACTCGCATTAACGGGCATGAAATGGCTTGGGCCTATCACCCCAATTGGCGGCGTTTGTTTTATTATTGGTTGGGCTATTTTGTTAGTTCAAGCCGCACGATATAAGTTTTAAGGGGTATCTATGTCGAGTGTAGTTATTTATTGCCGAAGTGGTTTTGAAAATGATGCCGCTGCTGAAATTACTTTTCAGGCTGCCGAGCAAGGTTTTGCGGGGTACGTAAAAACAAAACCAAATACAGGAATTGTTGTGTACGAATGTTTTGATGCAAGCCACGGCGATGAGATCATAAAAAAAGTAGATTTTAAAAATATGGTATTTGCCCGCCAGTGGTTTACGGGCACGTTAGTGGATAATATGCCACTTGAAGACCGCGTTAGTGCCATTGCTGATGCAACCGTTGACTTTCCTGAGTGTGGTGACTTACGTGTAGAAACACCCGACACTAACGAAGGTAAAGAGCTTTCTAAGTTCTGCAAAAAGATTTCGACACCACTTAAAAAGTCGCTTGAAAAACGTGCAAAGGTTACACGTGAACTTGCCCAGAAAAAACCAGTCATGCATGTGTTATTTTTAGCTAATAACAGCGCTTATGTGGGGTATTCGTATACATTTAATAATTCGCCATTCTTTATGGGTATTCCGCGATTACGCATGCCAAGTGATGCACCGAGCCGCTCTACACTTAAATTAGATGAAGCATTTAATGTATTCATTCCACCTCATGAAGCTGAAGAGCGCATGCAACCAGGCATGCGTGGTGTTGACCTAGGTGCGTGCCCAGGAGGTTGGACTTATCAGCTAGTACGCCGTGGAATGTTTGTTAGCGCTATCGATAATGGTCCAATGAATGATGATTTAATGGAAACAGGGCAGGTTAAACACTTTAGAGTCGATGGTTTTAAATATCGCCCTGAAAAGCGCAATATCGACTGGTTAGTGTGCGACATGGTAGAAAAGCCAGCTAAAGTAACGAATCTTATGATTGACTGGGCAGTAAATGCTTATGCCCGCGAGCTGATTTTCAACTTAAAGCTGCCGATGAAGAAGCGTTTTGACAGTGTCTATGAATGCTTAAAAATGATTAAAGAAGAGCTTGAAAAGTACGGTGTAAGTTACGAGTTACAAGCAAAACATTTATATCATGATCGTGAAGAAGTGACCGTTCATTTAAATGTAACTAAAGTGCCACAAAGCCTCTACAGTTAACATCAATTTGAAATTAAAAAAGGCCAATCGCAATTCGATTGGCTTTTTTATTTGAAATCAGCTTAACGTGGTTAAAGTTATGAGCGGTATTTACTGCGGTAATTTTCAACCCATAACCGGGTTCCACCACATACAGCAACCGGCATAACAATAAGGTTTACAATGGGGATTGCTGTTAAGAGCATCACTGCTAAACCAAAGCCATATGATAAGGTTTGCTTTTGTTTTAAGTCATCTTTCATGGCATTAAAACTAATTTTATGGTTATCAAAGGCATAATCTTCGTATTGGATAGCATACATCCAACAGGTGAATAGCACCCATAAAACTTGCCCAATCACAGGTAAAATCCATAGTAGAATAAAAAAGCCTATAGCGCGCGGCAGGTAATAGCAAAGTTTTGTCCATTCTCGGCCTAGCATGCGTGGCACATCTTTCATTGTATCAAGCAGACCATCATCGTTGACTTTTTGACCTGTCAGGTAAAGTTCGACTTTTTCACTGAGCAAGCCGTTGAATGGGGCTGCAATAAAGTTCGTAATAACGGTAAAGAGCATGCTGTAACTAAATAAAATGACAAGCACAGCAATCGGCCACATTAACCATTCAAGCCAGCTCAGCCATTCTGGTAGCAATGAGTTCATGTAAGCAAAGCCATCAGTTAGCCAGCCGTACAAAAAGAACAACGAACTACCAAAAAGCAGGATATTGATTAATAAAGGAATAAGTACAAAACGTTTTAACCCCTTTTGGCTAATTAGTTTAAAGCCAGAAAAGAAGTATTCCATACCTTGAGTAAACTGCACGAGATAACCTCATCTTATTTCTTCTTGTTTGCAGTATAGGGTTTTCAATATGTTTGAACAGTCTTTTTCCGTAACAAAGTGTTTATTGAGCAAAATTGTAGCAAGCAGGCATATTGATTAATTTAAGAGGTTAAGGTGAGTTAGTTTGTTAACAAATCATTGTGAAGTGAATTGTTTAGATATTAAGCAATACCGCCTCACTGGTATTAATGTCTTAAGTTAGCGAAAAACTCTAATGTAAACTTAATTTACGGAACATTGATTTTTAGTTACAACTAACCTGCTAGGCAACCCGCAAGGCTACTCACGTTAAACGTTGTTTTTTATCATTTGAACGTATTTTCAGTTACATCGGGATGAACTAAGCGATACCATGACTGTCTGATAGTACCTATAAAAATGAATAATGAAAACAACAGTAGAGGATCACACTAATATCCGATACTATTATTAACATCATTAACAAAAACGACATATAAAAATGGGAGTTTTATGCAGTTAGTCGATTTAAATCCAGATGATCCAGAAGTAGTAAACGTGTTTGCTGATATAGACCGACTCATTAACTCTTTATACCCCGTAGCTACAGCTCAATCATTAAGTGTTGAAGAGTTAGCTGAGCCTAATGTTTACGCCATAGGTTTAAAAAATGAAGATGGTATTGTTGCCTGCGGAGCGATTGTGATGCAAGAAGGCAACCCACCGTACGGCGAAATCCGTCGCCTGTATGTGAAACCTAGTTATCGAGGTAAAGGTTTGTCTCGCCGAATTATGCAAATCTTATTGCATCATGCTGGTGAACAACAAATCCCGCTAATTCGTCTTGAAACGGGCCCTAAGCAAACTGAATCAATTAGTTTGTACGAAAATTTAGGCTTTCATCGTTGTGGCCCATTTGGCAACTACACTGACAGCCCGCAAAGTTTATTTATGGAACTGGGACTTAATCAGTAATTGTAAGAGCTATTTAAAGCTTTGTTTTTGTGAGGTTAACGTTATTACTAAACTATCCTTGCAGGTCATGTGGCTTTTTATAGCTTTGCTGCTCATTGCGTGTGATAAAAAACACACAATACCTGAACAGCTACAAAACAAACAACCCGACCTTATTATTGATAACGCCGAGTTTTACTTAAACTCATGCCAGTCTCTTAGTGGTGTTTTTAATGATGCTGGCAAGATAACCTCCAGAGTCATTGTTACATTTCCTACTCGCCTTATGAGTTACTGTTCTGAAGAACGAACACAACTTAGCTATGATGGCACATACCTTACAGTAAAGCTTTGTCGAACAGCGTTTGCAGCAGGTGGTTGTGGGCTTGAAAGGTATCGCTCGAAAGATTTTCAACATTGGCAGGAATATATCGGGATTACCTGGGTGAATAATGAGCAGTATGAGGCATGGCGGCAGCTTGGCTCAAGCTCTACTAAAGCAGATGAAATAAACAAAGTTATCCCTTAAGCACCACTGTTTAACTGTCTGTTTAGACTTTAAAATTATTAGTCGATAAACGATTAATTTTTCACATCAAAAATCACTCGTTACGAGTAAAAATTCTTGTTGGACTTGAATCACTATTTTTCTTTTAATGCGCGCAATTACCGCTTGCCAATTTTGGCATTACTAAAATAAAGAGAAAGATAGATGAAAGAAACAACATCACTAGAACAAGCTCGCATGAGTTACAATGTTCGTCATTGGAGCCAAGGTTTCTTTGGTATTAATGATCAAGGTGATGTGTATGTTGCGCCAAAGGCCCATGCCCCAGAGCAAACCATTGCACTAATCGATATCGCACAGCAATTACAAGACAAAGGCTTAAGCTTGCCTGCGTTGGTTCGTTTTCCACAAATTTTACATCATCGAGTACATAGCTTGTGTCAGGCATTTAACACAGCAATTGAGAACTATGGTTACCCGAAAGATTATTTGCTTGTTTACCCAATTAAAGTAAATCAACAACGCGAAGTTGTTGAAGAAATTGTTGCAAGCCAAGCTGATATTGAAAAGAAACAATTGGGCTTAGAGGCGGGCAGTAAGCCTGAGCTATTAACCGTATTAGCAATGGCTGAAAAAACCAGTGCGGTGATTGTATGTAATGGCTACAAAGACCAAGAATACATTCGTTTAGCACTGATTGGCGAAAAGCTAGGCCATAAGGTTTACATTGTTCTCGAGAAACTATCTGAACTAGACATGGTGCTTAGCCAAGCAAAAGAGTTAAATGTAAAACCACGTATTGGTATTCGCGTACGCTTAGCATCGCAAGGTAAGGGTAAATGGCAAGCAAGCGGTGGCGAAAAATCAAAATTTGGTTTATCAGCATCGCAAGTATTGAGCGTGGTTAATCGCTTAAAAGCATCTGATCAACTCGATTTGATCCAACTTGTACACTTTCACCTAGGTTCGCAAATGGCAAACATCCGTGATGTGCGTTTAGGTGTGAGCGAAGCTGCGCGTTTTTACTGCGAGTTACGCAAGTTAGGTGCACAAATTGATTGCTTAGATGTGGGCGGCGGTTTAGCGGTTGATTACGACGGCACTCGTAGCCAGTCTCATAACTCAATGAACTACAGCCTAAGTGAATATGCTAATAACATCGTATACACCATTGGTGACACCTGTAAGTTATATGAGCAGCCAATGCCGCGCATTATTTCTGAGTCAGGTCGTGCATTAACAGCGCACCATGCCGTATTGATTTCAAATGTTATTGGCACCGAAAGCTATGTACCAGAAGACATTCAAGCGCCAGCCGCTGATGCACCACTATTATTAAAAAATATGTGGACATCATGGCAGCAGTTAAGTGATGACAATGATGACCGTGCATTAATCGAAATTTATCATGATAGCCAAGGCGATTTAGCTGAGGCACATAATCAGTTTGCACTTGGTTTATTAGATTTAACTGAGCGAGCATGGGCGGAGCAAGTTAACTTACGTGTATGTTATGAGCTTAACAAACACATGGATAACAAAAACCGTTTTCATCGCCCAATTATTGATGAATTAAATGCGCGATTAGCAGATAAGTTTTTTGTGAACTTTTCATTGTTCCAGTCATTACCTGATGCATGGGGCATTGACCAAGTGTTTCCGGTTCTGCCTTTAAGTGGTTTAACAGAAGCACCACAAAAGCGTGCTGTGTTACTTGATATTACCTGTGACTCAGACGGTGCTATGGAGCACTATGTAGACGGTCAAGGTATTGAAAGCACATTGCCAGTACCTGCATTTAGCGAAGAAAAACCTTATTTAATGGGCTTTTTCTTAGTAGGTGCTTATCAAGAAATTTTAGGTGATATGCACAACTTATTTGGCGACACGCATAGTGCAATCATAAAAATGGATGAACAAGGTCAGGCGCAAATCACCGAGATTAACGAAGGTGATACCGTTGCTGACATGATGCGTTACGTGCATTTAGATGTAGAAAGCTTCCAGCAGTCTTATGCCCAGCTGGTAGCAGCTAAATTGCCAGAAACTGAGCAGCAAAGCGTATTAGATGAGCTGCAAACTGGCTTAAACGGTTACACTTATTTAGAAGAGTTATAAGCAATGTCGACATTGTTTGACCATACAGATCATTCGTTGTACTCAAACGGCATGACGTTTTTACGTCAGCCGATGGTGCAAAACATCACTGCAATCGATGCCGATGTGGTGGTGCTAGGTTTACCATTTGACTTAGCGACCTCAGGTCGCCCAGGTGCACGTTTAGGCCCTGATGCAATTCGTCGTGCTTCAGTGCACCTTGCATGGGAAGAAACCAAGTATCCTTGGACGTTCCCATTATTTGAGCGCTTAAAATTAGCTGATGCCGGTGATTTTACTTACCCAGTAGGCGACCCAGAATATTTTACCGCGCAATTAGAATTAGCGGCTGAGCAAATTCTTCGTCAAGGTAAAACATTATTGGGTTTAGGTGGCGATCACTTTGTGACTTTGCCACTACTACGTGCTCATGCTAAACAGCACGGTAAAATGGCATTAGTTCACTTTGATGCCCACACCGATACTTACAGCAATGGTTCACGTTATGATCATGGTACTATGTTTTATCATGCACCGATGGAAGGACTCATTGATGTTGATCACAGCATTCAAATCGGTATTCGTACTGACTTTGATCAGAGCAAGCATGAGTTTGCAGTGATTGATGCAATGGCTGCTAATGATTTGCCAGCGCAAGATATTGCAGAGCAAATTAAAGCGCGCGTGGGTGACTTACCTGTGTATCTAACCTTTGATATTGACTGCCTTGATCCAGCATTCGCGCCGGGTACTGGCACACCAGTGTGTGGTGGCTTAACTAGCGATAAAGTACTTAAAGTACTTCGTGCATTGAAGGGCATTAATATGGTCGGTATGGATGTGGTTGAAGTATCACCATCTTATGACCAAAGTGAATTAACGGCGATTGCTGCAGCGACCATTGCCAATGAGTTATTACACTTATGGGCTTTGAAGCATAAATACTAAATGAGAGAGACAAAGAGCGCCATTAGGCGCTCTTTTTTTTGATTAACAAGATGAAGCAATTATGCGCTTCTTACATCAACTTTTAACTTAAGTTTTTGCCCAGGTTGAATGTACTTTTGTCCAGCTAATGAGTTCCATTTAATAATATCTTCTACAGACACATTAAACTTAGCAGCAATGCGCGCTAATGAATCACCACGACGGACTTTATAAGTAATGGTGCGCTCTTTGATTTGAGTAGCAGCCAGTTGTGACTTTTCTTCTTTATATACAGTTAGCTTTTGACCAACACGTAATACAGCATCTTTTTTAAGTTTATTCCATGTTGCAAGCTCTGCAATGGTCACATCGTACTCACGGCTAATATCCCACAGCGTATCGCCAGTGGCGACTTTATGGCTTAGCTTTTTACGTGTTGCTTTATTAGCAGCCATACGCACTGATTTTGGTAAATGCTGGCTATTTATCTCACCATCACTCAGTGGTACAAGTAATTGCTGACCAACACGAATAGTATTCGATGAGAGTTTATTCAGTGTTTTAATAGCATTCGTACTAGTAGAAAACTTCTTCGCAATCACAGATAAACTGTCACCGCGCGCAACCACGTATTGCTGCCAACGTAGACGGTCTTTTTGCTCTGTTTTTGCTAGTTTTGCAGAGAACTCTTCAACTTTATCAGACGGTAATAATAAAAAGTGCGGTCCATTAGGATCGGTCGCCCAGCGATTAAAACCCGGGTTTAAACGATAAAGTTCAGTTAAGCTAATACCTGCCATATCAGCTGCAAGCGCTAAGTCAATTTGGCTACCTACATTCACCGCCTCAACTACTTGAGCATTAATAATTGGTTGCCACTTAACACCAAACTCGTCACTGCGTTTAACTAGATCAGACAGTGCTAACAGTTTAGGTACATACGAGGTCGTTTCTTTTGGTAAATCCAAAGACCAAAAGTCTGTTGGTAAATGCTTTTTACGATTCTTTTTAATAGCTCGTAGCAAACGGCCTTCACCTGAGTTATAGGCTGCGATGGCATTTAACCAATCGCCTTCTAAGGTTTTGTGAAGATATGACAAATAATCAAGTGCTGCACGGGTTGACTGTACAATGTCACGACGACCGTCGTACCACCAGTTTTGTTTTAAATCAAAACGCTCACCAGTTTGTGGCATGAATTGCCAGATGCCCGAGGCACTGCGATGTGAATAACCAAATGGGTCAAAAGCACTTTCTACAATCGGTAAAAGCGCAATTTCAATTGGCATTTGACGCTTCTCGACTTCTTCTACAATAAAGTACAAGTAAGGCTCTGCACGCTTAGAGATTCGGTCTAAATATGCCTGATGACGCGCATAGTAGTTACGCTCAGCAACCACTGGGCGGTTTTGTGGCACATCAATCGAAAGTTGGTAACGAATACGCTCCCATACATCATCAAATACCGGTGGTGGCTCATCAAGATCTGCGACCTGTTGATACTGTGCGTTAATCATTAGTGCATCATTAACGTCACTTGGGCTTGCGCCATTGAGCTGTTGCTCAACATCATTATTAGCCGTGGTAGCTGAGTTAGAAGCTGTTAACTGACAACCACTTAGTACCAGCGCAAGTGTTATAACTAAAGGAGACTTATACATATATACCTATATAATCAGGTAAAAAAACTCGGCGAATATTACCTGCTATAAGCACATATTGCCACTTTATGACCAGTATATGTCAGCTCATTATTGCAAGGTGTTGATCTAAATATAGAAAAAATGTAATCGGTAGAGTTACACTTTTAAAAATTATCTTTCCAGGCTCTGAGACCCGCAAAGCGTTGCCAAGGTTCAGCTAGATCAAGATTTTCTTTCAGCTCGCTTGGAAGCTCATCAGTTATGTGTGGAAAATGACAACGGATAAAGGGGTTTATTTGCCTCTCAACGCTTAATTGAGTCGGTAAGCTAATTTTGCCGCTTTCTCGCAGTGCATCTACTTTATCACTGTAGTTGAGAAGGTATTCGTTATTTGGTTCAACAGCTTTTGCAAAGGCCAAGTTGGCCTGCGTGTATTCATGAGTGCAGTAGATTTTACACTCATCAGGCAGAGCTCTTAATTTACATAAAGAGTGCCACATTTGTTCAGCACTGCCTTCAAATAATCGTCCGCAGCCAGCACTAAATAAGGTATCGCCAGTAAAACTTAACTCGTCATTAATGTAACAAACATGATCGAGAGTATGCCCTGGTGTCGCAAGCACAGTAAAAGTGTAATCGTACACCGTCACCTTATCCGCTTCACAAACGCCATGGCTAATGCCTTTGAAAGGGCTGTGTCTTGGTCCGTACACCGGGATATCACGAAATGTTTTTACCAAGGCTGCAACGCCATCGGTGTGATCATAGTGATGATGGGTAATTAAAATCCCTGCCAGTGATAAGTTATTTTCGCTTAGGTAGTTTAGAACGGGCTCTGCCTGTCCTGGGTCGACCACCCACGCTGTTTGTTCAGCTTCATTGCTGATGCACCAAATGTAGTTATCAGAAAAGGCTTTAATTGCTTTAACTTGCACCATGTTTAATTGCTCTATAAAGTGACAGTTAACACACAGTATAACGAGCTCAGAAAATGAAACCAGCCCTTAGTTTTCAAGAAGGTCCTAAGCCATACTCTTGGCAGCAGTTCCCTCATGGTGACTATTTACGTGCTGAAATTGAACGTAAGCTAACACCATGGCTGCCGCGCATGTTTGGTTATCACATGCTCAAACTCGGTAATTTAAGTGGTGAGCTGGCAACCAGTGAAAGTCCTATTAAGCATCAAGTTTGCGTAGCAGAGCAGGGCTTATTTACCGGTGTTATTGCTGATGTAGACGAGTTACCGTTTTATGAGCACAGTGTTGATGCCTGCATATTATCGCACTGTTTAGAATATCATTCTGATCCGCACCATATCTTACGTGAAGCGCATCGTACTTTGATCCCCGGTGGTTACATCGTGATCACAGGCTTTAACCCGTTTAGTTTGTGTGGATTGGCGCAGTTATTACCTTTTAGCCGCCAAAAGCTACCGTGGACAGGGCGGTTTTTTACGCCATCACGAGTAAAAGATTGGTTGAATTTATTAGGCTTTGAAATAATCTCTGATGAGCGTTTTATCCATTCATCGCTTGCAAGAGGAAACCGCTTATCGCGCTTTGCTGCGTGGCGCAGCTTTGGCCAGCAATATTTAAAGCCAATGGGCAGTGTGTATATGCTGGTGGCTAGAAAGCGTGTGGCCCCGCTGACACCAATTAAACCTAAATGGCATGCAAGGCCGCAATTTTCGCCAGTGAAAGGAGCAGGTCTTAGACAAACATCAAAGCAGCACTGTGAGCGGGATAGCTAGATAATGCTGTTGCGTGTCTGTTTTACTTGGATACTGACCTGCACGAATATTTAATTGAATAGCAGGATGCAGTAGTTTTGGCACTGCCAAGGTTGCATCGCGGTTTTCACGTGTTGCAATAAAATCTTGTTTATCTCCTTTTAAGTGAATGTTTTGCTCACGCTGCTCTTTAACCGTGGTTTTGTTTGCTAAAGGTCGACCATCAGGTTGGTAGTCATGGCACATCCAAAGCACTGTATCGTCAGGAAACGCTAAAATTTGTTGTAGTGAATCATATAATTCGCCTGCGCTGCCGCCGGGAAAGTCACAGCGTGCTGTGCCACTGTCTGGCATAAAGAAAGTGTCACCGACAAATACATTGCCATGAATGTGATAGCACACACTGTCAGGAGTGTGGCCAGGCGTGGCAATCACATCAACCTTGTAATTACCTAACTTAAATTGCGCTTTATTAGCAAATAAAGCATCAAAAGGCTCGCCATTACACGGCATATCCAGATTGTAAAGTTGGCTAAAGTGCTTTTGTACTTGTGTGATCCCTTTGCCAGTGCCGAGCTTGCAAGGATGTGTGGCTTGTAATTGCTGCTTTATATAACTTGCCGCAGTTATATGGTCAGCATGGGCGTGGGTTTCAAGTAGCCATTGTAATGTCAGCTGCTCAGTTTTTATGAAGCTGATGATCTCATTGGCTGTGGTAAAACTTAACTCTCCACTTGGCATATCAAAATCAGCTGGCGCATCAATCAGCAAGCAATTTTTAGTGCTTTCACAACTGACTAAATAACAGAGAGTGGCGCTTTGTTGATGAAAAAAAGAGTGAATGCGCAGAGCCATAATGAGTCCTTTATATTTCTTTATAGCCAAATATTATAACATATAACAAAAATATAAAACGGCCTGCGCTAAGTTTCTTTCTAGGTAATTTTAATTACCGTCGTAACCTGTGTCTTCAAGTAATTGATCGCTACCAGCGGCTTCGCGGGCTAGATCGTCAACAATTTCATTATATTTGTTGCCGCTATGACCTTTTACCCAGCGCCATTCTACCTTGTGTTGCTGGCATGCTGCATCGAGTCGTTTCCATAAATCGACATTCTTAACTGGTTTTTTTGCTGCAGTTTTCCAGCCGCGTTTTTTCCAATTTTCGACCCATGACTCAATGCCTTGTTTCACATATTGACTATCGGTCGTCAGAATGACGTGACAAGAGCGGGTGAGGGTTTCTAGTGCAACGATAGCTGCGAGCATTTCCATCCGATTATTGGTTGTTAGGGTATAGCCTTGACTCAATTGCTTTTCGTGGCCGTTGTATCGCATCACGATGCCATACCCTCCAGGCCCAGGATTTCCTAAACATGATCCATCGGTGTAAATCTCTACGGTTTTCTGCACTGTTTTACCTTGATATTGTGTACAATAAAGTGAATATAGAAAGATACCAGAGTCAGGCTTAAGACGATATGGCACATAGACAAATAGTTTTAGATACAGAAACCACGGGTATTGACCCAAAGCAAGGCCACCGCATCATTGAAATCGGTTGTGTTGAACTTGTGAATCGCCGTCTTACTGGCAACAACTTTCATGTGTACATCAATCCACAACGTGAAATAGAAGAAGAAGCGATAGACGTACACGGTATCACCAATGAATTTTTGCGTGATAAACCTTTGTACCACCAAATTGCCCATGAGTTTTTAGAGTATATTCGTGGCGCAGAGCTTGTTATTCATAACGCTGCGTTCGATATCGGCCACATGGACAACGAGTTTGCATTGTTAAATCAAGGTTTTCCGAATACTGCCGATGTATGTAGTGTACTTGATACCTTGAAAATGGCGCGTGACTTGCATCCAGGTCAAAAGAATAACCTTGATGCGCTTTGTCGCCGCTATGATATTGATAACTCAAAGCGTACTTTACACGGCGCATTACTGGATTCCGAGATTCTAGCTGATGTTTACTTGGCAATGACCGGTGGACAAGTAAAGCTGAACCTCAATCAAAATAAAGATGAAGGCTCAACACATCAAACGGGTGGTATTCGTCGTCTTAGTGCCGACAGAGCACCCCTTGTGGTATTAAGAGCAACCGAACAAGAGCAAGCTGCCCATGAAGAACGTTTAGATTTAGTGGCAAAGGGTGGTCAATGTTTATGGCGTGCAGAATAAGGTAATGAAATGAGAAAACAGCTACTAGCAGGAATACTGTGCTTAATGCCTTGTATGGGATTTGCAACAGCACAAGATAAGATAACGCCATTAGCTCGGGATGGGGTTAAAAATGAAATTCCTCTGTTAGAAAATCGTTTTCGCATCGATCATAAAATCGATAAAGTAACCTTACTTTTCTTTCGTAACCGCGGTGCACCTGCCGTTGTATTGGTTCGTCCTGATGGGACTAAGTATTACGCCACAGACTCAGTGAAAAATCATGATCTTGATTGGTATGATGAGCTCAGTTATGACTTAGTCACTATTACTAATCCTATGCCGGGCCCATGGCAGGTTGTTGGCAAAATTTTGCCAGGAAGCCGTATTATGGTGATGGGAGAAATTGAATTAGATGTAGATCCTTTACCGCCGATGCTATTTCGCGGAGAGACAGTGAAACTGACTGGTCGCGTATTAAATGATGGAGAACCCATCGAAGTGGGGCAGTTTCGTGATGTGATTAGTTTGAATGTCGATTTTGTCAGTACTAATAATAGTGATTACTCAAACTTTGGTGCCGGTACGCAAAGTGTCACTGAGTTTAGAGATGATGGCCGTGGTTTTGATGAGCGCCCGCTTGATGGCGTATTTACTGGCGAATTTAAACTGACGTTTCCTGCAGGTGAGTGGCAACCAGAGCTTTATATAGAAACGCCAATACTGAAACGCACCGTGGTACAAAAACCGATTGTGGTGCACGAGCCTCCTTTTGATTATGAAATAGCGCTTGCTGAGCAAGATGAAGGTGACCACATTTTAACAATCACCTTAAATCCTGAAATCGTCAAACCTGAAACCGTGCTCATTCAGGGGAAAATCTATTATCCGAATAATGAAGAGCAAATGTTCTCAATTGATGCGGATAAATCACAAATGCGCGAACTTGCAATTAAAAATTATGACTGGGGTAGATACAGTGTTGAGCTATCTGTATTTGGTAGCAATATAAATGACCGTGAATTTATGGCTACTTTACCTACTTATAAATTTGAAATTGAGCGACCCATTGAAGCTGTACCAGAAATTGTTCGCCCTGAAATCGATTTAGAAGCCCAAGCTGAGCAGCAACGAATTATTGAAGAGGAACAAAAAGCGTCCACTACACTAATGGTGATACTCATTGTTGTTGGAAATTTAATCGTTCTACTGTTAGGGTGGCTAGCGATTCGAATTTTTGTGCAGAAAAAACCACTTAAATTTAAAGTTTCTTTGCCATTTTTAAAGAAAAAAAATAAAACTGAAAATGATGAGCAAGCAGCGAAAGAAAATGAAGTCGGCAAAAATGGCTCAAAAAATGACAAATCAGGTGAAATTTTAAACCTTTCGATGTCAGATGACTAAAAAACCTGTAAAAATACAAAAAACCCCTTGACGAACCAGAGGGTGATTCGTATTATTCACGCCGCTGTCAGGGGAGACTCAGTCAGCAACGAAAATGTGGAGTGGTAGTTCAGTTGGTTAGAATACCGGCCTGTCACGCCGGGGGTCGCGGGTTCGAGTCCCGTCCACTCCGCCAATTTTCGACAATTTGTAAGTACGCGCTGGAGTGGTAGTTCAGTTGGTTAGAATACCGGCCTGTCACGCCGGGGGTCGCGGGTTCGAGTCCCGTCCACTCCGCCAATTACTTACACAACGTTTGGTTGTAAAACATTTTTCCTTTGCGGAGTGGTAGTTCAGTTGGTTAGAATACCGGCCTGTCACGCCGGGGGTCGCGGGTTCGAGTCCCGTCCACTCCGCCAATAGGAAAAAATAAATAGCATTAAATACTGCGGAGTGGTAGTTCAGTTGGTTAGAATACCGGCCTGTCACGCCGGGGGTCGCGGGTTCGAGTCCCGTCCACTCCGCCATTTGTTTTCCTCAAACAAATGATTAGATAAGTCTTTACTTAACAACGCACTTTTTAATTATACTTACAACGTATCTCGTATCTCGTATCTCGTATCTCGTATCTCGTATCTTTCATCCTATCTTGCTAATATTCTTCATTATTCCTATTTATTCAGCTTTTTATATCTGCATGAATAGCAAAGAATGGCGGCTCCACAACAAAAAGGAAATGCGTTATGAGTACATTCGGAACACAACTAAAACACTATCGCAGTGAGCTAAAACTGAGCCAACCAGAATTTGCAGAGCAAGTTGGAATAGAGCAAAGTTACCTTTCAAAACTTGAGAACGATAAATCAGTGCCTTCGAATGACACATTTCGTTCAATATTAACGGCGCTCAATCTAACAATTTGCGACTTTATGGAGCCATTAAAACATTCTGTAGATAAAGCTCGGTTGATTAATGTGCCTGACATTGAAGCTTGGTATAAGCAACAAAGTAATAAGCAATTCATTAAGCAGCGTTCACTCGTCTATATTGCCATACTGTTAAGTGCGCTAGGCTGTGCCATGTGTTATTTAGGGCATCAAGAAAAGCTATTCAATACAAAATTCTATGAGTACAAATCATATGGTGTGGTGAAAGATAATGAACCAGATGGCATTTTTCATGATTGGCGTATGCTGGTAGAGCAAAGCAGCGAGAAAATAGATGCTAAACGTCGTGAAATGATTAGCAGGCATGATTTTAAATTTATTATCTCAGCGGACTATAAAGGTTTTTCGTTTGTAGAATCTGGCGAGCAAGGCAGGCGTTTATATAACCTTACTTCAAAAACACCTGTTATCAAGCCCCATAAAGGCCATGTGTGGCTTGAGTTTATAGGTATCTTATTGTTTGTAGTTGGTGCAGGTCTCATAACATTTGAGAGTAAACTGACAAGACAGCATTAATGAGTTGTAGAACCTGACGCGTGTTAGCTGGCGTCAGGATCGCGAGGAATTAAATGAGCAAATTGCTGCTGGTGGATTTGCTCATATAGGGTAGCTGCATAGCTTTGCGCGTCTTGTAATCGGCGCGTACTGATGTGTTTTCGAAGGTCGTTAAGTGCTGCGGTTGCAGGCTCATAACCCTGACTACTTGCCAGACTTAGCCACACCGCGCCATGAAATACACTGTGCGGTACACCTTGCCCTTTGATGAAAAACAGCCCCATATAAAATTGTGCCCTATGATTACCCGCCATAGCAGCTAAACGCATCCATTTGGCAGCAAGGGGAGGCTGTTCATTTTTTAAATAATACAAAGCTTTGTTTAGTACGTTTTCAACAGATTGAGTACTTTTATCTGGCGCCGACCCTTTATCGGGTTGGGTTATAAAGGCAAGTACATTATCAAGCTGTTGCTCTAAATCTAAGCCTACTGGCGAATTATCAGACATAGTTTAGTTATTTTCTTGAAATAAAAGACCTTATTAGTTTAGAACATTGCAAGGTAAAATGTCCTCTTATTGAGATAAAATATGATAAAATTAGCCAATTAATCTCAACTTAAAGTTAAACATGTTCGAAAGACTTTTCAAAATCACTGAAAACAACACCTCTGTGCGCCGCGAGACTATTGCTGGCATCACAACATTCATTACCATGGTTTACATTGTATTTGTTAACCCTGCAATGCTTGCAGAAGCGGGAATGGATCAAGGTGCCGCATTCGTAGCAACTTGTATTGCTGCTGCAATTGGCTGTTTTATCATGGGCTTATGGGCAAACTATCCATTAGCACTGGCACCGGGTATGGGCTTAAACGCGTTCTTTACCTATGGTGTAGTGCTTGGTATGGGCTACACTTGGCAAGCCGCACTTGGTGCAGTATTTATGTCTGGCTGTATATTTTTGTGTTTAAGCCTATTTAAGGTGCGAGAGTGGATCATTGATGCGATCCCTCTGGTATTAAAGCGTGCGATTGCCACAGGTATTGGTGCTTTCTTAGCGCTTATTGCACTAAAAAATGCCGGTATTATTGTAGCAAGTCCTGCAACCTTAGTGCAGTTAGGCGATATCACAGCTCCTGGTCCTTTACTGGCTATCTTTAGCTTTTTTGTTATTGCGGCTCTTCTATACCGCGACATGAAAAGCGGCGTGCTAATTAGCATTTTATTGGTTACGGCTATCGCCCTTGGCTTAGACCTTGTGGAGTATCAAGGGATTATTTCAATGCCACCTTCAATTGCGCCAACCTTTATGCAACTGGATTTTGCTGCAGCACTAGAAATTTCAATGTTAACGGTAATCTTTGCCTTCTTATTTGTTGATTTGTTTGACACTTCAGGTACCTTGGTTGCTGTAACGCAAAAGGCAGGTCTTGCTGATGAGCAAGGTAAAATGCCACGCCTAGGTCGTGCGTTAAGTGCCGACAGCACAGCAACGATTGCAGGCTCAATGCTTGGTACTTCAACGACAACGTCATACATTGAATCTGTAGCGGGTGTGTCTGTAGGTGGCCGTACAGGTCTTACAGCTGTTGTTGTGGGTATTTGTTTCTTGTTAATGATGTTCTTTGCACCACTAGCCGGGATGATCCCTGCGTATGCAACGGCAGGTGCGATTTTGTATGTTGCTGTTTTAATGATGCAAAACTTAAAGCTGGTAAATTGGGATGATATGACAGATGCCATTCCAGTGAGCGTGGTATTATTAATGACGCCGTTAACTTTCTCGATTGCGCACGGTATCGCACTGGGTTTTATTTCGTATACTGCGGTGAAGTTGGTATGTGGTAAAAAAGATGAAATCAGTATTAGTGTGTGGGTGTTAACAGCATTATTTATTGTTAAGTTCGCGTTTTTATCTTAAACACCAACTAAATAAAAAAGCACAAAGAAAAAGTGGTTTACCACTTTTTCTTTGGTGCGAATAACACGTCTAAGTCGTCTTGCTCTTGCTCTGCTTTTTTCTTAAGTGACGTTGCATTTGACGCTTTCAGTTCAGAGCTTATCGCTTCTAAGTAATTCTCAACTTCTTGTTTTTTACTATTAACATATTCATCGCTATAACTAACAGATGATAGTGTTGCGAGTGCTTTTTCAAAGTATTGTCTCGCAGAGCCAACCATATTGGCAGAGCGAGCAGACATACCTCGCTTAATTTGGCTTTCGACATTAATACGTAATTGAAGTTTTTCTAAACGTTTATCTTCGGCAACAAAAACTTGGCTATCGACTTTGCCTTTACCATGTTCAGAGCGAAGTAAGGTACGCAGTTTCTTTATACCCTGGATAAGTGAAATAAGTTGTTTGTCGTTATCTGGTAATACTAACGCTTCTGTGTTGTTGACTTCGAGAGGAGCGGTTAAGCGTTCTTTTGATTCTTTTAAACGATTTTTTAATTCTCTTGAGTTTGGCGAAAGTTGCACCATGCTTGCTAGTGCATCATAAATACGTCGTTGAATAATGCGTAAGGTGTTTTCAGACATAGGGATATTCGTACTGTTAAGAAGTACATCTTCTGCCTCTTCGATAATTTTTTTTTGTTTTGTTAGTTCTTTGCGGCGCTCAGCTTCTTGTTTTTCTTTGTGTTGCTGCACAGCACTTACCCACAGTGCGATTACGATTAATGCAACAATGAGCATGATGATGATAGAAACAATCATTACTAAATCTCAGTTTTAACTATCTAATTTTTTTATCTTACATTAAAAAGATTAGATCTGGATAGTTTTGCGGTTACTTATCTAGAATAAACTTCTGATGTTTACTACTTTTTAATGAGTATAGCGTTAAAGCAGCATCTTTATTGAATATTTTGCGAGTAAACACGGCTACCGAGCAGTAATTTATTGTGTTAGCCTTAGAAACAATCGATATAAAAGTATAGCGCGATGAAATATCACTTGGCATTGCGCTTTGCAGCCTTTATAAATAAACAATAACAACGTTTACAATGCAGCCATGAAATTACAACAACTCAGATATATAGTCGAAGTCCAAAATCATAAACTAAATGTTTCAGCGACAGCAGAAAGTTTATTTACTTCTCAACCGGGGATCTCAAAGCAGGTACGTATGCTTGAAGATGAGCTCGGCGTACAAATTTTTGGTCGTAGTGGTAAACACCTTACGCACGTAACCAGTGCGGGTAACGAAATTATTAATATTTCACGCGAGATACTATCAAAAGTTGAGGGTATTAAAGCGGTTGCCAATGAACATACTTTACCGGATCAAGGTAAGCTAAACATTGCTACAACACATACCCAAGCACGTTATGCATTACCTAATGTTATTCAGGGCTTTATGAAAAAATACCCTGCAGTATCGTTGCACATGCATCAAGGTACGCCGCAGCAAATTTCGGACGCCGCAGCGCGCGGTGACGCAGACTTTGCCATTGCAACAGAGGCTTTGCATTTATACTCTGATCTAGTGATGCTGCCATGTTATCACTGGAATCGCAGTATCGTTGTTGCAAAAACACATCCACTGGCGCAAAAGGCTGATAACTTAACAGTTGCAGATGTTGCTAAATATCCCCTTATAACTTATGTGTTTGGTTTTACAGGTCGATCTGAATTAGATAAAGCTTTTAATGCTCATGGGCTTGAGCCGCATATTGTATTTACTGCAACGGACGCGGATGTAATTAAAACCTATGTGCGTTTAGGACTTGGGGTGGGGGTTGTAGCTTCAATGGCCATTGACCAAGTAACTGATAATGATTTGGTGTGTATTGATGCTAGTCACTTATTTGAAGCCAGTACTACTAAGATTGGTTTTAGAAAAGGCAGCTTTTTACGCAGCTACATGTATGACTTTATCGAGCGTTTTGCACCACACTTAACTAAAGAGTTAGTTGAGCGAGCAAGTTTATTACGTAACCAAGAAGATGTTGATAAGCTCTTCGAAAATATTGAGTTACCAGTAAAATAGAGATAAAAAAGCCGCTTTAAAGCGGCTTTTTTATGTGCTGAAGACGTGCTGTAAATTAACACTCGATGATATTAACCGCCAAGCCACCGCGAGCGGTTTCTTTGTATTTGGTTTTCATATCATTACCTGTGTCGAGCATGGTTTTAATTACCTTATCAAGGGTCACTTTTTGCTCGCCAGAGCCACGCATTGCAAGGCGTGACGCATTGATTGCTTTTATAGCACCCATCGCATTACGTTCAATACACGGTACTTGCACAAGGCCACCAACAGGGTCACAGGTAAGACCTAGATTGTGCTCCATGCCGATTTCAGCAGCGTTCTCAACTTGCACAACATTACCACCCATTATTTCAGTTAGTGCGCCAGCCGCCATTGAGCAAGCAACACCCACTTCGCCTTGGCAACCTACTTCAGCACCCGAAATTGAGGCATTCTTTTTATACAAAATACCAATTGCCGCAGCTGTTAATAAATAACGGGTGGCAATATCTCGGTCTACTTCTTTAATGAAAGTGTGATAATACATCAATACCGCTGGTAAAATACCTGCAGCACCATTGGTTGGTGCGGTAACAACACGGCCGCCAGCTGCATTTTCTTCGTTCACAGCAAGGGCAAATAAATCAACCCAATCCATAGCGCGAAGCGGGTCGTTGTTAACTTCAATATTTAATTTAAGGTGTAAGCTAGGTGCACGACGTTTTACTTTTAAGCCGCCCGGTAAGATACCTTCTGTGCGCATACCACGTTCAATACAGGCTTTCATGACTTGCCAAATATTAAACAGCTCATCTTTGATGTCTTTTTCACTACGAAGAGTTTTTTCGTTATGCATCATAAGCGTTGATACACTAAACCCTGATTCGCGACACAGCTCTAATAACTCTTTAGCAGTATTGAATGGGTAAGGTGCTGGGTTTTCTTCGCGGATTTCGAGCGCTTTTTGTTTTTCGTTCTCAAACTCTTCATCACTTACGATAAAGCCACCACCGATTGAGTAATACACCTTACTAAAAAGTTTTTCGCCATTTTGGCTCGCAATGATTTCCATCGCATTTGAATGCTTAGGCAATGTTTTACGACGATGGAATACAATCGCTCCTTGCTTAGGGAAATTAGCTTTATGGCTTTGGTTTAAGTAAATAACCTGTTCTTTTTCGATTTTCGCGAGAATATCATCGACTAAATCAGCATCAATGGTTTCTGGATCATAACCGGCAAGGCCTAAGATCACGGCTTTACCTGAGCCATGGCCAATGCCCGTTTGGCCTAATGAACCAAACAGCTCTACTTTAATATCGGTGACGTTTGTAAGTATGTTTTTTTCTTCTAATTCGTTTACAAATAAACGCGAAGCGCGCATTGGGCCAACTGTGTGAGATGACGATGGGCCAATACCAATACTAAACATATCGAATGCACTGATCATAATTTGCTACTCATTTTCCTATTAAACGCTATACCTAAAATGTAGTCCCCTTTACATACTTTGCTCAGTAACTTAGGGGAAGGTATATCTGTCTTTGAACGGTGCCACATGATAACGTTTCTATGTGGCTGTGTAACCCTAAAAGCAGGATAATTAAACTGGTAGGGCGAGCTGCTTGATAAAGTTGTTAATTATGCTCGCGGTTGCTCCCCAAAGTAGGCCATGCGGGGTCATCAAGCCCTGTAATATGATGGTTTTGCCATTGCGCTCAAAAGGGAGAGGTTGCCAATTTTGCTGGTTGCTCAAATGTGATATCGGTAGCAAAAAACTGGCGGCCACTTCATTAGGATCTGCTTGCCATGTAGTGCCTTTACTAAGTACACAAACAAATGGTTCAATAGTGAAACCAGTTAGAGTCGCATACTGGTGTAATTTACCGTGAACAGTCACTTGATGTGTCGCAATGTTGAGCTCTTCATTAAGCTCTCGAAGGGCAGTGTGCATTAAAGTGTCATCTTGCTCCTCATACTTACCACCCGGTAAGCAAATCTCCCCCGGGTGATGAAGTAAATAACTTGGTCGTTTGCACAGCAATAAATGCGCTTCGTCGTTAACATCAAGCAGAGGGAGCATTACGGCACTGGCACGCTTTTCGGCATTAAAGCGAATGGTGGTAGGGCGCTCTGTGGTTTGACTTAAACTAAAGCGGGCAATTATTTGCTGACTATTCAAGGCTTTTACTTCAACTTTTACTTTAATAAAGGCAGTATTTTATTTACTTTATCGTAAGTTTCTTGGTACTCCAAGTCGACCTTTGAATCAGCCACTATGCCACCGCCAGCCCAACAATAGATAGCACCTTGATGACACACTAAAGTACGAATTGTGATACTGGTATCCATATTGCCACAGGCACTTAAATAGCCAATTGAACCACAATACACACTACGGCGATGTGGTTCGAGCTCTTCTATAATTTCCATAGCGCGAATTTTCGGTGCTCCGGTAATTGAGCCACCCGGGAAAGCGGCATGAATTTGGTCAACGGCATCTTTACCCTCGGCTAATTCTGCGCGCACTGTACTTACTAAATGATGTACCGCAGGAAAGCTTTCAATGGCAAATAGCGATGGCACAGTCACGCTGCCAGGACGAGCCACTTTGCCTAAATCGTTGCGCAATAGGTCAACAATCATGACATTTTCTGCACGATCTTTTTCAGATTGTTGTAAGCGAGTTGCTTGCGCTTGGTCTTGCTCTGAGTCAGCTAAGCGTGGCAGGGTTCCTTTAATCGGCTTGGTTTCAATTTGCCCTTGATTTATCGAGATAAAGCGCTCAGGTGAGATAGATAAAATAGCGCCATCTGGGTGATTGATATAGCTTGAAAACGGTGCTTTATTCGCTTCTCGAAGTTGTTTATAGGCTTGCCATGTTGAACCTGAAAACTCAGCTTTGAATCGTTGTGCAAGGTTGATCTGGTAACAGTCACCGCTTTTTAAATAAGCTTGAATTTTCTCAAACTTTTCGCTGTAGCTGGCTTTGCTCATGTTTGACTGCCAGTCGCTTTGCAGCGCAAACTCTGCACTTGCAGGTGTTTCGTTTAGGTGCTGCTGGTATAGCGCTAAGCGATTTTGATTTGGCTGACAAACGTAAAACCAACTTTGTTGTTGCTTATCAAAAATAAGGGCATCAGGATAAAGTCCAACAGCCATTTGCGGCATGTTAATGTCGTTTTCGGCATGATTTGGCATAGTTTCAATCACACGGCCTAAATCATAACCAAAATAGCCAAGCCAACCACCCGTAAAAGGTAGGTTATTCGTGCTTGGTGCGTGATTAAATTCCTGAAGAGCCGCTTTCATTAAACTAAAACAATCACTCGATTGTTGCTTACCGTCGATAAAGCACTGATTTTCGCGCACCTCTAATTGCTTTAGCGGCGCAATGGCAATGATATCAAAGCGACTATTTACATGTTCACTGTTAGCTGAATCAAGCAACACGGCATGGGGCAAATGAGAAAAATGAGTAAATAGCGCGATGCAATCACCGCTTAAATCTAATTTAATGCACAAATTTTCATCGTTTATCATCTACATTGCCCTGAATAACTAGCCCGAAACGGGCGAGGAGGGTATCATAAGTTAAATTTGATTGGCAGCGTTATGATTTCCTTTATAGTGATGCCATGACTAACCCGTAGAGTAAATCTTCGTCACCGGTTTACTCAGGATCACGTACAGCGCTACGCGATAAAAACTTAAGGAACCCGTAATGAGTACAATTCGTCAGCAAGACTTCATTGATAGCATTGAAGATGCATTGCAATACATTTCTTTTTATCACCCTCTCGATTTCGTACAAGCCTTAGAAAAAGCTTACAACAAAGAGCAAAGCAAAGCGGCAAAAGATGCCATTGCGCAAATTTTAATTAACTCTCGTATGTCTGCTGAAGGTAAACGTCCACTTTGCCAAGATACCGGTATCATTACCTGTTTTGTAAAAGTAGGTATGGATGTTAAGTGGGATAAAACAGACATGACTGTACAGCAAATGGTTGATGAAGGTACACGTCGCGCATACTTAAATCCAGATAACCCGTTACGCGCATCAATTGTTGCAGACCCTGCTGGTACGCGTAAAAACACCAAAGACAATACTCCATCAGTTGTTCATATCGACTTAGTGCCAGGTGCTGAAGTAGAAGTAATGGTGGCAGCTAAAGGTGGCGGCTCAGAAAATAAAACGAAAATGGTTATGCTTAACCCATCTGATGATGTGGCTGCATGGGTTGAAAAAACATTACCAACAATGGGTGCGGGCTGGTGTCCACCTGGCATGCTAGGTATAGGTATTGGTGGTACTGCAGAAAAAGCAGCGGTACTTGCTAAAGAATCATTAATGGATCCGGTTGATATTCATGAGCTGATTGAGCGTGGCGCAGAAACAACTGAAGAAAAAATGCGTATCGATATCTTCGAACGTGCAAACAAATTAGGTATTGGCGCACAAGGTCTGGGTGGTTTAACAACAGTTGTTGACGTGAAAATCAAAACTGCACCGACTCATGCAGCATCAAAACCAGTGGTAATGATCCCGAACTGTGCAGCAACTCGTCACGTTCACTTCACGTTAGATGGTTCAGGTCCAGCTGATCTTAAAGCGCCGAAACTTGAAGATTGGCCAGAAGTTACGTTTGAAGTAGGTGAAGGTACACGTCGTGTTGATTTAAACACACTGACTAAAGAAGACACGCAAGAATGGAAGATGGGTGAAACGGTTCTTCTGTCTGGTACTATTTTAACGGGTCGTGACGCAGCACATAAACGCTTACAAGATATGATCCAATCAGGTGAAGGTTTACCTGAAGGCGTTGATTTTGATAACAAGTTTATCTACTACGTTGGCCCTGTTGATGCAGTAGGTGATGAAGCGGTAGGTCCTGCTGGCCCTACAACTGCAACACGTATGGATAAATTCACTGATATGATGCTAGAAAACACTGGCATCATCGGTATGATTGGTAAAGCCGAGCGTGGTCCTGCAACAGTTGAATCAATCAAGAACAATAAGTCTATTTACTTAATGGCGGTTGGTGGTGCAGCTTACCTTGTATCTAAAGCAATCAAAAAAGCACGTGTAGTGGCTTTTGAAGATTTAGGTATGGAAGCAATCTACGAGTTTGAAGTAGAAGATATGCCAGTAACGGTTGCTGTTGATAGTGAAGGTGCGAATGCGCATACACAAGGCCCTGCTATTTGGAAAGCAAAAATCGAAGAACTTGATGGTAAATTAAAATAATCATCCTGTAAGTCTTTTAATAAAAAACGGCGCATCTGCGCCGTTTTTTTTCAGCTCTGACCAGTCTCGGCTATTTTTTCTGCATGCCCTTAAAAAGCAGATACTACTTGGCTTTATCGGCACATTTTCCTTGTCACTTTTTCTTTACGCTATACTTTACCTTTACGTTCACGTAATAAAGTTGGTGATGTTAATATTTTGTTTTGAATTAACAATGCTCAATTCAAACTTTGGTTGGTATATTTTTTCTTTTATAAGTTGTTTTTTGAGTTGTTATTTCTGTCATTGAACTTTGCTTAGTTTTATCATCTCATATAGTGGTAAGCGAGCATATGAAGTGATAAAGTCTCGGCAATTTCAGCGCTCACACCCCTTAGGGTAAGAAAATTTCGGAGTATTTAACTGTGGCTGTATTTAATAAAGTCGACTTTGATAACCACGAGCAAGTGGTATTTTGTTCAGATAAAGAATCAGGCCTAAAAGCTATTATCGCGGTTCACAATACCAAGTTAGGTCCAGCTGTTGGTGGTTGCAGAATGTGGGATTACACAACAGATGAAGATGCTGTAACAGATGCACTTCGTTTATCAAAAGGTATGACGTATAAAAATGCTGTAGCACGTTTACCATTTGGTGGCGGTAAGTCAGTGATCATCGGTAATGCTAAAGAAATTAAATCAGAGCAACTTTTTCGTGCATTTGGTCGCCAACTAGAGCGTTTAAGCGGTAGCTACTATTCAGCTGAAGATGTAAACATCACCTGTGATGATGTGGCTATCATGAATAAAGAAACTAACTATGTATTAGGCCTTGAAGGTAAAAGTGGCAACCCATCACCATTTACGGCATACGGTACATTCTTAGGTATTAAAGCTGCTTTACAGCATCAACGTGGTCATCAAGATCTAGCTGGCATCAAAGTAGCCGTGCAAGGTTTAGGTGCCGTGGCATATGGCCTTTGTAAGCACCTGCATGAGGCGGGCGCAACATTATTTGTAACAGATATCAACGAGCAAGCTGTTGAGCGCGTTGTTAACGATTTTAACGCAACGGCTGTTGGTATTGATGAAATCTACGACTTAGATGTTGATGTTTATGCACCGTGTGCACTGGGCGCAACGGTAAACGATAATACCATCCCTCGCTTAAAAGCAACGATTATTGCTGGTTGTGCGAATAACCAATTAGCAGAGTCTCGTCACGGTGAGATCATCCGTGAAAAAGGTATCTTATACGCGCCAGATTACGTTATTAACGCTGGTGGTATCATCAACGTTTACTACGAAACTGCGCCAGAAGGTTATAGTGCAGAAGCTTCAACTAAGCACGTTGAAGGTATTTACGATACCTTAACTGAAATCTTTGCTCGCTCAGAGAAAGAACAAAAATCAACACATTTAATTGCCGATGAACTAGCATTAGAAATCATCGAAAACGGTTTATAATTAATTAAATTAATTGTTCGAAAAGGTGCGCAGGTCGCACCTTTTTTTGTGCTCGTAATTTGTCGCAACTAAGTGACGAAGCCATTTTAACTCGTTAAACTCGATTTTTAATCTTCGAGGGTCTCTTATGGATACAGCACTTTGTGAAATCACACCGATTGATTTAGATTCTTGGCCTCGAAAGCAACATTTTGCTTTTTTCAGTGAGTTTTCTTTACCTTATTTTAATGTCTGTGTTTCACTTGATATGGCTGCGCTTTATGAAAAATGTAAAAAATCGCCGTACTCATTTTTTCATGCATATGTATACCTGACTTTGGAAGCGTGTCATGACTACGCCCCAATGCGGCAACGTATTATAGATTCTCTACCGGTACAACTGTCATCGGTACGAGGGAGTGTGGTTGAGCTTGCTGATGATGATACGTTTCGATTCAGTTATTTTGAAAAACAGGCGTCGATTGAAGCGTTTTCTAAACATGCTATTGAAGTGGGAAAAAACAGTAAAGTACAAGCTTTTTTCTCTGATGCATTTGCTGCAACAGAAGGGCAGCCAGACCTAATTCATATCTCAGTGCTACCATGGTTAAACTTTACTGGTTTTTCGCATGCGGTAAGTGAAGGTCACGGACTTGGTATTCCTAAGTTTGTATTCGGCCAGTTTGATTCAAAAACTGGAAAAATGCCTCTGTCGATTGACGTTCATCATGCCTTGATGGATGGACTTCATGTAGCGCAGTTTTTAAAGGTACTACAAGAAAAAATTACAAATTTTTGTAATTGATTGTTGCTAAATGTGATTAAAGTAAGTAAAAATTGCAACTAATGTAGTATTTTAGCAATTCGCTTAATTAAGTAAGTTGGTTCCATTCAGGGTTTTGCTTAACCCTGAACCTATAAAACTACATCACTGAAAAGAATGATAATAAATATCAGGGTCTTAGTTTATGGTGCGGGTAGTTAGCTGTATTTTACTTTTCTTGTGTTTCAATACTTTTGCAGATTCTGCACGCCTCTCTCTCAGTGATTATTTTACCGAGACTTGGAGTACACCGGCAGGCCTTCCACATAACAGCATAAATTCAGTTACACAAACAAATGACGGTTATATTTGGATAGCAACTTGGGAAGGGCTCGCTCGTTTCAATGGTCGTGAATTTAAACTTTTTACCCGTACAGAAATCCCCGGCTTACCTGACTCAGGATTGCGTAGCCTTATTCCGATGGATAATGGTGATTTATATATAGTTGGTGCACGAGGTGGTATTGCACAGCGAACTCACGGGCAATGGCGCGCTTTAGCAACATCGTCAGCTATGATAAATCATGCACTTATAACTGAACAAGGTGAGATTTGGCTTGCCCTCGAAGGAGAGGGGATTGCTTATCGGGCCGCAGAGCATGCACCTGAACAAAAACTACTTGATAAATTGAGTGTTTATCGCTTGTTACAAGACCAAGAGGGCGTTATTTGGGCGGCAACCAGTGATGGCTTGTATCAAATTATAGATAACAAGGTTAGTAAGGTTGGCCGAGATTCAGGGTTGCCGGACGCCTCCGTGTTTACTTTACTACTAACGAATTCGGGTACCTTAATTGTAGGCACCGAAAAAGGTGTATGGAAAAAGCAACAAGACAAGTTCACTTCTGTTGACCCCGTCCTTAATAAAGAATCTATCTCTAGCTTACTTGAAGATGCACATGGTGATTTATGGTTTGGTACCATTAATAAAGGGGTGTTTAGGTTAAGTGAATTGGGTTTAGAAAATTTAGCCGCTGACGATGGTTTACCAAATAATCGTATCTTATCGCTAATGCAAGATCGTGAAAAAAGCATTTGGGTCGGAACTAACGCGGGCTTATTTCGATTAAGAGAAGCCCCTTTTACAAATTGGAACAAGAGTAGAGGCCTGGCATCAAATTATGTTCGTACAGTGCTCTCTCACTCAGATGGCAGCTTATGGGTGGGCAGTAGTAACGGCTTAAATCGTATTGAAAATGGTGAGTTAACAACGCTTGAACAAGCTAACGACAAAGACCCTTTATCAGTTTTAAGCCTTACCGAAGATAAACAGGGAGGTGTTTGGCTTGGTACTTATACTGCGGGTTTAATGAAAGTTGCAGATAACAAAATTTATCCCGTTAAAAATCGAAGTAATGGTCTTATTAGTAACGAAGTTCGCGCGGTGCTATTTGATTCGTCTGATAACTTGTGGGTTGGGACTGCAGGTGGGTTAACTAAAATAGATACCTCAGGGCAAACATATTCATATACAACAGTCGATGGTTTAGCTGGCGACTTTATCATGGCCCTTGCTGAAGATGCTTATGGCAATATCTGGATTGGCACAGGCGTTGGCGTATCTATCTTAGATTCAGCTTCTGGACAAATCAGCTCATTAAAATTTCCTGATCAGTTTAGCACTGAGTATGCATTCGGCTTTTATTTGGATGGCGATAAAATGTGGCTCGCCACAGACCGAGGGCTAGTTCGCTACAACCTCAGCACAGATCAAATGAGTTTGTTTGGCCGAGAGCAAGGTTTACCAGTTGATAAACTGTTCCAAGTGATTGAACAAGGTGATTCACTTTGGCTTACCAGTAATCGCGGTGTCATTCAGGTTAACAAAGCACAACTCAATACGTTATTAGATAACCCAGCTAAACCAATGGACGTTTCCATGCAGCTTTATGACGAAGGCGATGGCATGCTAAGTGCGCAAGCGAATGGTGGCTCAAACCCCGCTGCGGTAATACATTCTGATGGTCAAATATGGGTTGCGACCGCTAAGGGCGTTGCTATTGCAGCACCAGAGCGCTTAAAAGAGGCCAGTAAACGCCGTTTGTCGACTGTAATAGAAAGTTTTGAGGTAGATGGTAAATCAATCCCTTTAACTTCTGATACTGATTTTATTAGTTTGCCGGCAGGTGTCTCACGTGTGTCTTTTAATTACGCAGGGCTTAGTTTTATTATGCCTGCTCGGCTTAACTATCAAACTCAATTAAGTGGGTACAATCAACAATGGGTAGACCGGGGGCGTCTGACCATTACCGAGTACACAAATTTACCGCCAGGTGAATATACCTTTAAAGTGCGCGCAGGCTACCCAAATAGTGATTGGCAAAATAATGAGCAAGTATTGCATTTTAAAATTGCTCCTTATTTTTGGCAAAAAACCAGCTTTAAGTTATTTATCTTAATTGCCGTTCTTTTTACCGCGTATGTCATTTATAAATATCGACTATATCACTATAAGCGAATTGAAATTGAATTAACGGAAAAAGTTGAACAGCAAATGCATGAACTAAAAACACAAGCTGATGCATTTGCCCACTTAGCAAACCATGACCAATTAACACAATTACCGAATAGACGCGCCTTTGATAGTTGGTTAGCAAATAACTTTAACCAGTTTCAAGATGAGGATAAAGCGCTCAGTATTGCGATTATGGATATTGATCACTTTAAACAGATTAATGATGATTTCTCTCATTTAATCGGTGATAAGGTGATTTGTGAAATCGCACGATTATTACAAATGAGTTTTCCAGATGAAGGCTATGCTGCACGATGGGGAGGTGAAGAGTTTACCTTACTATTCCCGCACAAAAATGCTGAACAAGCAGCACTGTTGTGTGAAAACATACGTTTACAGATAGCTGACTATGACTTTGCTGATATCGCAACAGGACTATGTGTTACGGTGAGCTTTGGTGTTGCAGATAATTCAAAAGTCACTGACTATGATCGATTACTATCTAATGCAGACAATGCCTTATACAGTGCTAAAAATAGCGGCCGCAACAGGGTTTTCATGCATAATAAGGGTTGCATGACTCCAAGTTAAGGTTTTTGAAAATAAAAAGTGTGCAAACAATTGATCTTTTTTGGTTTGCACACATTAAAGTAACAAGACTGTTTTTTAGGCGTTAGTAATGCTAAACCTGTTGTTGTTAGTTTTTTTAATTATATTTATTGTCTGTTACTGGCGCTGGGATGACATCCGTAACCATTTTTGGCAGAAAAAATACCTTAATTACTCCCTCAATGCTCAGCAAAAAAAACTGCTATTAAACTATATGCCCATCTACCAAAAGATGACGGATGCAGACCGCGAAAAGCTGGAGCGTCACATTGTCTGGTTTTTAAATGAAAAGCGCTTTATTGGCTGTGATGGCCTTAAACTTAATGATGCAATGAAGCTGATTGTAGCGGCCGATGCCTGTGTTTTAGTGCTTAATAAACCTTGGCCCCTGTATCGCAATGTAAAAGAGATCCTTTTATATCCAAGTGCTTATTATGCGCCACAAACCTCCCGCGATAATGCAGGGCTCGTAAGCTATCACAATACCGTGCGCCAAGGAGAGTCTTGGCCGGGTGGAACCTTGGTACTGAGCTGGCATGATGTTCTTGAGGGCAATCGCTTACCAAGTGATGGACATAATTTGGTGTTTCATGAATTTGCTCATCAACTCGACCAAGAAACAGGGCAAACCACAGGCACGCCATTGCTTTCGAGTAATGAGGATTACCAAAAATGGGCGAAAGTATTTAGCCGCGCATTTAATCAACTCAAAACCCACTTAGCCTATGGCATGCCTCATGTTATTCACAGTTACGGGGCAACTAATGAGGCCGAGTTTTTTGCTGTTATCACCGAAACCTTTTTAGAAAAACCCGCAGAACTCAGGCAGTTCGACCCAGAAATTTATCATTTACTGGTTGGCTTTTATCAGTTTGATCCGATTGCGTGGCATTAGTCGTCTATTTACGTCTGTTTAACACGTATTGCTGGAATCTTGCTAAGCTATTTGGTGCAATCTTAAAAGTGTGCATATAAGCAAAACAATAAAAAGTGAGATTTCAATGAAGAAAATGCTTCATACAGCGCTTGCTGTATCGATTTCACTTGCTCTATCAGGGCAAGTGGCTGCAACTGAGCAATCAAATGATGACAAATGGCAAGTAGATACACCAAAAGGCCAATTCCTAGACGCTAAAATTAGTGTTGAGCAAGGCACGTGGATGAATGTTGATATTAGCCCTGATGGTAAAACAGTGGTGTTTGACTTACTCGGCGATATTTATACCATGCCAATGTCGGGTGGTACTGCAACGCAATTAACCAGTGATATTGCATGGCAAATGCAACCACGCTTTAGCCCTGATGGTAAGCACATTGCGTTTACTTCAGACCAAGGCGGTGGTGACAATATTTGGGTTATGGATGTAAACGGTGAAAACCAAAAGGCAGTAACCAACGAAACATTCCGCTTGCTAAATAGCCCAGCTTGGAGCCCTGATGGCGACTATTTAGTTGCGCGTAAGCACTTTACTGCAAGCCGCTCTTTAGGTGCTGGTGAAGTATGGCTTTACCACAAAGCGGGTGGCAAGGGTGTGCAACTAACTGCACGCGAGAACGACCAAAAAGACTTAGGCGAGCCAATGTTCTCACCTGATGGTCGTTATGTTTATTTCTCTCATGATGCAACGCCGGGTAAAACATTCCATTACTCAAAAGACTCTGTAGCGGGCATTTATAAAATTAAACGCTACGACCGTGAAACCGGCGAGATTGAAACAATTATTGATGGTATGGGTGGGGCTATACGACCGACACCTTCACCAGATGGTAAAAAACTTGCGTATATCAAGCGTGATGATTTCCAAACAAGCTTGTATTTATATGATCTCCATACCGGTGAGCATACAAAGCTTTATGGTGAGCTTGAGCGCGATATGCAAGAAACATGGGCTATTCATGGTGTATACCCGACAATTGCTTGGACACCAGACAACGAACAACTAGTATTTTGGGCGGGGGGGTCAATCCATAAGTTAGATGTGGATGATAAGTCTGTCTCGACTATTCCATTTAAAGTTGAAACCAATAAGCAAATTCAAAAAGCAGTGCGCTTTACACAAAACATCGATAGCGATAATTTTGATGTGAAAATGCTGCGTAATGTACAAATTTCACCAGATGGTGAAACAGCTATTTTTGAGGCGCTAGGTCATATTTATAAGCGTGATTTAGAGTCTGGCAAAGTAAAGCGTCTGACTAAGCAAGACGATCACTTTGAATTATTTCCGCAGTTTTCTCGTGATGGTAAGAAGATTGTTTACACCACATGGGATGACAATGAGCAGGGCTCAGTTCGTGTTGTGTCTGCACGTGGTGGTCGTGGCGATACTATTACCAAAGAACCAGGTAAATACGTAGAGCCAACATTTAGCCCAGATGGCAAAACGGTTGTTTACCGTAAAGCGTCTGGCGGCAGTATCCTTAATCCAACATGGTCATTAGAGCCAGGCATTTACTCAGTAAGTGCTAAAGGCGGTAATTCAACACTTATCACTAAATCAGGGTATCAGCCGCAATTTGGTGCTGCGAATGACCGAATTTATGTGATGAGCCCTTGGCCAAAACCAACATTGAGCGTTGTTGAGCTTGAATCAAAACAAGTTCGTAAACTTTATGAGTCAGAACATGCAACAGAGTTTAGAGTATCACCAGATGGTCAATACTTAGCGTTTGCAGAGCGTTTTAAAGTATTTGTTACGCCATTTGTTGAGCGTGGTAAAACCATTAATATTGGTCCGAAAGATAGCCAATTCCCAATTGAGCAGCTCTCTGTTCGCGCGGGTGAAAACATCAGTTGGAGTGGCACAAGCGATAAACTTTATTGGAGCTTAGGCCCTGAGTTATATCATGCAAGCCTAGCGGGTTTATTTGATATTAACCAAAATGCTGAGACTGATTTTAAAGTTAAAAGTGGCGATAACATCGGTTTTACAAAAACCATGGCCGAGCCTAAATCAGTATTTGCGTTAACTGGCGCACGTATTATCACCATGAACGGTGAGCAAGTCATTGAAAACGGCGTTATTGTTACTGATGGTAAGCATATTAAAGCGGTTGGCAGTAAAGACAGTGTTGCTATTCCTAAAGGCGCAGAAGTAATTGATGTAACCGGTAAGACGATTATGCCGGGTATTGTTGATGCGCATGCTCACGGTTCGCAAGGCAGCGATGAGATCATTCCACAGCAAAACTGGAAGAACTTAGCGGGCTTAGCGTTAGGTGTGACAACGATTCATGATCCATCAAACGATACCACTGAGATTTTTGCTGCAAGCGAAATGCAAAAAGCGGGCATGATTGTCGCTCCTCGTATTTTCTCAACGGGTACCATTTTATATGGTGCGAATATGCCAGGTTATACATCGCATATTGATTCGTTAGAAGATGCTAAATTCCACCTTGAGCGTTTAAAGAAAGTAGGGGCGTTTAGTGTTAAATCATATAACCAACCACGTCGTGAACAGCGCCAGCAAGTTATTGAAGCAGGCCGCGAACTTGAAATGATGGTTGTGCCAGAAGGCGGTTCATTACTACAGCACAACTTAACCATGGTAGTTGATGGTCATACGGGTATTGAACACTCAATTCCTGTTGCCAATATTTACGATGATATTCGCCAGCTTTGGTCACAAAGTGATGTAGGTTATACGCCGACACTGGGTGTAGCATACGGTGGTATTTGGGGGGAAAATTATTGGTACGATAAGACCGATGTGTGGAATCACCCGCGCTTAAGTAAGTTTGTACCAAAGAATCAGCTTTTACCTCGCTCAATGCGCCGTGTTAAGGCTCCCGATCATCACTATAACCACTTTAACAATGCCCGTGTTGCAAAAGAGCTGCAAGACTTAGGTGTGTTAGTAAACCTAGGTGCTCATGGTCAACGTGAGGGGTTAGCAGCACATTGGGAAATTTGGATGTTTGCGCAAGGTGGTATGACACCACTTGAAGCAATTCGTGCAGCAACGTTAGACCCTGCTAAATACATCGGCCTTGATAAAAATATCGGTTCTCTAGAGCCGGGTAAACTTGCCGATTTAATCGTTATTGACGGTAATCCGCTAACTAACATTCGTGATACAGATAAAATCGATTACACCATGATCAATGGTCGTTTATTTGATGCTGCAACCATGAACGAAGTGGGTGAAAAAAAACGCGAAAAGTTATATTTTGAAGAAATCTAACAAAGCGAAAATCTAAACTGAAAGCGGCCATTGTGCCGCTTTTTTATTGTTTTAAATAAGGAAATTGTTTAATTCCTACTAGTTTTGCTTGGCAGATCATGCCCTCTACAAGCGTCATCAAATAGTTGCTGTGTGAGTCTAGTTGCGAACTTTCTAAGTTATTACACGCTGATAAACGCTGTTTAATTAACTGTTGAACTGCCATTTTATGCTCTTTGCAGGCTTGATTAATTGGACTTGCAGGATCAGCAAATTCAGCAGCAGTGTTAATAAATAAACAGCCATTGAAATCACCTAATTCTGTTACTTCAGAATTAAACCAAGCTTCATGGCAGCTGATCAACGTTGCTTTAAACTCTTCAACAGTGGTTTGCTTGCTGGTGGCATGCGTTAACCAATGTATAAACCTATTATGTCGCTCACTGAGGCACGCGAGTAACAATTCATCTTTACTTGCGAAATGGTGGTACATGGTTTTTTTGGCGACACCCGCCACACTAATGATTTCGTTTATTCCCACACTATGAATGCCTTTTTGATAAAAAAGTGACAAGGCGGTCAAAATAATATGTGTTCGTTTATCCATAACAAGGCCTCAATTGGAGATTAATGATAGCTTGACAGAAGTAGACCGAGTTGTCTACTATCTGCTGGGTAGACAAGTCGGTCTACTTTTCGGAGGGTTTATGGAGAATAAAGTAAGCAAAGCGGCCATTGCGGGTATATTTGCTTGTATGGCAATTTTTGTATTGGCCTATTTACAGCAATTAGGACATTACGGTGTGTGGTTGATGGCACCCTTTGGAGCAACAGCGGTGCTAGTGTTTGGTGTGCCACACAGTCCGCTTGCGAAAGCGAAGAATGTCATTGGTGGGCATCTTTTGACTGCATTAATCGGTGTTGTATTTGTAAATTATGTCGGTGTAGGGGCTGTTGAAATTGCTATAGCAACAGGACTGGCAATTAGCCTAATGATGTTGACAGATACCGTACATCCAGCGGCAGGCGCAAACCCAATTTTGATAATGCAATCTATGCAAAGCTGGGATTTTTTAGTGATGCCCGTATTAATCGGAACCGTATTTATTGTGTTGTTTGGCTATTTAAGTCAATGGATATTAAGCAACCAATTGAATAGTCATAAAAAAACCGCTAACGAGTAGCGGTTTTTTAAAATGAATGAGTGTAATGAGATTACACAACACCACGCGGTAAACGACAATCGTGGTCTTTTTCAGCTAGGTTAACAATCCAAAGCTCTTCAGCTTTGTAACCATCATCGTTTGCTGTAACAACAGTAAACGGTGCTTTCTTAGCTGTTTTAGCCGGTGCAGCGGTTTTAGTTTTGGTTTTTTTCGCTGGTGCTTTTGGTGCTTCTTCTGCTTTAGGCTCAGCTGTTTTACCAGAAGTGAGCTCTTCAGTCAGCGCTGCAACATCAGCAAGGCGCAAGTTTTTGCCACCATCGATGCTATACCAACCAGGTTTTGTAGTGATTTCAGGTTTCTTACCATTCGCTGCTTCGTATGCTGCTTCGAAGGCATTTAACACTTCTGTTTTGTCTAGTTTGCTCATCAGAGACCCTATACGTTGTAAACACAGATTAAGAATATATATTTATACCTATTTTCAGCTTACTTTTCAATTTTTTGCGATTTCCCTTCCATTTTTCACTCATAAACGCCAAAATTTGCACAAAATAGAGGGTTGAAGGACGATTTTCATATGCAACGCAAACAATTTACTCAATTATTAAACGACATTCTTAAACCTGATTCTATCGCTGACTTTTGCCCAAACGGCTTACAAGTTGAAGGGGCGAGCGAGGTAAAAAAAATAGTGACGGGTGTCACAGCAAGCCAAGCATTGATTGATGCCGCTATTGCAGAAAATGCAGATACGATTTTGGTACATCATGGCTATTTCTGGAAAGGAGAGTCGCAGCCAATCACGGGCATGAAAAAACGCCGCATAGCAGCGCTTTTAAATAATGATATTAATTTATATGGCTATCACTTACCGCTAGATATTCATCCTGACATTGGTAATAACGCACAATTGGCAAATTTACTTGGTATTGAGTTCACTGGTGGGCTTGAATCTGGTCCAAATAGTGTGCCGGTAAAAGGGCGTTTAAAAACACCACTAAGCGGTGAAGAATTTGCCGATAAAATTGCGAAAGTACTTAATAGAGCACCATTAACTAGTTTGGTCAGAAAAGAAAAAATCGAAACAATCGCTTGGTGCACCGGGGGTGGCCAAGGGTATATTGATTTAGCGGCTGCTCAAGGGATTGATGCTTATCTTACTGGTGAGGCCTCTGAGCAAACGATTCATAGTTCACGCGAGCAAGGCATCGACTTTTTTGCAGCAGGACACCATGCTACTGAGCGTTATGGCATTAAAGCCTTAGGCGAACTTTTAGCTGAGCAGCATGGTTTTGATGTAACGTTTATCGATATCGACAATCCAGTCTGATTAAGTCTACAGCGCCTCTGGATCAATCCAGCGGCGCACACTTACCCAAGCACTGCCAATTTTTTCATGAGCGACTCTGGTAACGGCAACCAGTACATCATCATCTGGTATAAACTGCTTATACGTCGGATACTGACTAAAATCTTGGAAGTCAGTTGCCGCAGGGATCACATCAACACCTTGTGCATTAAATAAATCTTTCGCTCGCGGCATATGGCTTGCTGAGGTGACTAGGGCTGTTTTTTTATCGACTAAATAAATGGCAAGTCGCTTCGCTTCTTCAGCGGTATCCATAGCGAGGGGATTTTGCTTAATTCGGGAGCCTTTAATGCCGAGCGCTTTTGCTGTTTCAAACATGAGCTGGCTATTGGTGGTGTTAGCAAAACCGCCCCCTGATACATAGAGAGTGGCGTTTGGGTAGTGGTGGGCAAGCTTAACACCTTCAAGTAATCGACCTAGCGCACAATCGCCTAACTGGTGATTAGCGGCAAGGCGTGAGTTGGGCATTATAGAGCAGCCAAGTACCACAATATTATCGAGTTTAGGGTGTTTTGCTTGGTTAAATTGCCATGCAGGGTTATTGCTTGCAGCTATCAGTGACTGACCAATAAATGGCGTGCTTATCAGCATTAAAGTTAAAATGCTAACAAAGCCAAAGTAGAGTGCTTTGCGTTTATGGGCAATGGCTAAAAATACCATCACTAAAGTAAGCAGCCCGAGCAACGGCAGGGGCATTAATAATGAGCCAATGATCTTTTTAATTTCAAACATGTATCAGCATTATTGTTTGTAACAGATGCAGCTATGTTAATTATTTTGCCTTTCTTTAGCGACCGTTATTTTGCTTACACGTATTTAAAAAGTGGCGATAAACAGGGTTATCTTTCATATTCTTTTTCATCGCTAAATACATAGGGCGAGTAAGGCCAAGTGCACCTAACGGAATCGACTTAATGAGTCCTTGGCTTTCATAAGGGGTGACTAGCCAATCTGGTAATGCTGCAACACCCATTCCAGCGCTCACTAATTGGAAAATCAATAAACCTTGGTCAACTGTTTTAAGCGTGCCATCAAAGCGTGCATTTTGAATAAAATGTTTAAAGATATCTTGGCGCTCTCGCGGGATAGGGTACGAAATAATAGTTTCGTTTTTTAAATCAAGGGCGGTGACATAGGCTTTTTTTGCCAACTCATGATCCGGTGCAACGATTAATTTTAATTTAAAATCAAACAGGTGAGCATACTCAAGCTGATCGGGTTCACGAATATCAGAAGTCAGCACAAGATCTAACTCATCATTAATTAAATCTGGAATGGCGTCGTAGCTAAAGCCGCGCTCATAATCAATTTTGATATCAGGCCAAAAGTTATTAAATTCTTTGATAGTTGGTAGCAACCAATGAAAACAGGCATGACACTCAACACTTAAACGTAAATTTGAAATTGGCTGGTTAAGGCTTTCTTTTAAACGACACTTTGTCGCTTCAACCCTCGGTAAAACCTCATTAGCAAGCTCCAGCAGTAACATGCCTTGCGGTGTAAAACGCACAGGCTGCGTCTTACGTTCGAACAGTTGGCAATCTAGCTTATTCTCGAGATCTTTAATTTGATGTGATAAAGCCGATTGAGTTAAAAACAACTCGCGGGCGGTATTGACCAAAGAGCCTGTCTCTTTAAGGGTCGCTATGGTTTTTAGGTGCTTTATATCAATCATCTTTAAAAAATCTCATGAAAAATGTGAGCCAAACTCAGATTACGAACATAGTACGCTTAAGAATTTGTTTTTTCAACGTCTAGACGTCTAAAATTCGTGGTTACTTTAACTGTTTTTTTACAATACGCTTTTTCACTGTCAATTGACATCGCTGTCATTGTTTTTTTTACTTAATTTATATCAAAAAGCTATGAATATACCTCAAGTTGTTTTTTGGAGATCTCTTTAGGTTTTTGATTAGGGTTAACTCACTTCTCACTTAGGCAAAGCGACCTGACTTACAACTAAGATATTATTTTTAAAACTGTTATTATCGTGTAATCAGTACGATTTTATTTTTCAAAGGGATACCAGTGTTACGTACACTACTTTTAACCTGTGCTTGTTGGGTTATTCCTGCTCTCGCTGGCACTATTTATAGCCAGTTTCCAACAGAGATTGATCCGCATGAGCACTATGTTTTTTATTCCCATGGTTTTATCGTCGAAGGTAAAAACCCTAAGCCTGTTCACAAAACCTTTGGTGTTTATGACTTTATTGCGGTAAAAGAAGCACTTGCAGATGATAGTTATCATTTAATTGCCTATCACAGGCCAAAAGGTACTGAGCCATTTGCATTTGCGAAAAAACTTGCTGCAGATGTTGAAGCATTGATCAGCGCCGGTGTTGATGAGTCGAATATTAGTTTGGTTGGTTTTTCACGGGGCGGGGCATTGTCGATACTGGCAGCCAATGAGCTTAAACGCACACATATTAACTTAGTTATATTGGCAGGTTGTGCTGGCCTAATAAAAAAGAACTCATCAGTTAAAGCTTACGGCAAGGTTTACTCTATCTTTGAACGCTCAGATCAGGTTGGCTCTTGCCAGTTTTTAATTGATAGAAGTTCAGTAACTAAGTTCGAAGAACTAAGCATCAATACGGGGCTCTCCCATGGTGCATTTTATAAGCCAAAAGATGAGTGGCTGTTACCAATTAAGAAGTGGCTAAAGGATTAACTATGCCTTATTTATTGCTCGTTTTTGTGATCAGTGTTTTCGGCGTGAGCTCAGTAAGCGATGCTGAGCCATTTACTTTGCCGCGCACTAATACTGTTTTAGTTAAAGATAAACATATCGAAAACGAATACCCCATTACAATTAAACTGCCACGCAGCTACCAAAAACAAAACCAGAAGCGCTACCCCGTTGTTTACCTGTTGGATGCAAACTACAGTTTGCCAATTGCCTCTGGTGCTAGTCGCTTTATGATGAATTCGGGGGCGATGGAAGAGGTGATTATCGTCGCAGTAGGGTATCAAAAAGGTGTGCCGGGGCTTAATAGCCGTATTTATGACTATACGCCATTTGAAGATAAAAATTGGCAACGTAAAACTGGCGGAGCAAGCCAGTATCTAAACTTTCTAAAACAATCTGTATTGCCATATATTAAGGCTCACTACAGAACAAACCAAAAAAGTACATTAGTCGGTAACTCGCTGGGTGGTTTATTTGCTTCCTTTACCTTATTTACCGAGCCTTCGCTTTTTTCAAGTTACATTATCGGCAGTCCTTCAGTATGGTTTAAAGAAAACTCAATATTAGCTATGGCTGTAAAACCAGCTGCCAACACAACAAAAGTTTACATCGCAGTGGGTGAACTTGAAGAAAGCGAAGGTGAAAAAATGGTGTCGGGCGCAAGGCAATTAGCAGCTAAAATTAATAAACAAAGTGGCGCGCTTGTTACAACAAATTTATTTGTTATTCCTCAGGCACGCCATGCAACCGCATTCCCAACAACGATTACCCAAGCCCTAGACTGGATTTACCAGACTAATACTAACCCGCAATAATACTTAATTAAGCGGATTGGTATAAGAGCAATTAAAGAGCGTGACACTTTTTATATTTTTTACCACTACCACAAGGACACTCGTCATTACGGCCAATTTTAATATCTGCAACTGGCGTTATATCACCATCTAGGTAACGCCATAGGCCATCTTCTTTAATAAAACGCGACTTTTCGTGTAACTCACAATACAAGTTTTGGTAAAAGTAATTTGCTTTAAATTCTACAAAACCTTCTTGATCATTATATTCTGTATCTAAAACACTGAGTTTGGTAAAACGGCAGCTATTAGCAAAATCTTTAATTTCGCGAACCGGGTTTGCGGTTTGTTGGCTTTGTGCATAGGTGCTAAATACATATTTTGCATCTTTCAGCGCGTATGCACTAAAACGAGAACGCATAAGTTGCTCTGGCGTATCAGCTTGGCTTGCACCTGTATGAAAAGGTTGGCAGCAAAGCTCGTAAGTCGATTCGCTGCCACAAGGACAAAGGGGGTGGGTGAGTGATGTCATAACAACTTACCTAAAACTATAAATTGTTATTTTAACAAGCCTATTGTGGCTGCGGTACTAAATTGTTTAATTGAGCGCTTGTTGTAAAACAATAAAACTTAGCAGATGCTTGCTCAAGATTTAGATTCATCGAATCAAGTTGATGATTGTTTACGATATCTGTCCATGTGATCACTGCGGCAAAATTACCATTATGTAATGCAGAGCTAAGTACGTACTCAAGGTTAACTAAATGCTTTTGTCTGATCACAAGTAGTTTGCTGGTATCAATCGAACACGAATCTAATAATGCTTTGCTAGGAACATGATCAGGGGCAATTAATAGTGTCCATGCATTTTGGCTATTGTAATGATGCAATACTTTTAATAGCTCAAAGGTTGCTGATATTTCGTCTTCAATTTGAATTAAATTAACAGACGCTTTGTCGTTATCTTGTTGGTAGCTTTTAACTGTTCTTAAGGTAATTGGCTGTAACATAACTTTCACTCACTGGTTGTTTATACAGTATGTGTATACAGTAGTTTATACAGTGTTTTTGCGCAAGTACTTTTTTGCTATTTTTTAACCAATTATTCAGTTTTATGTTAATTAAATTTATTTAGTTCTTATTAAACAATGGGTTACTTTTTTGTTTTGGAAGGTTAAAAAGGTGAAAAATTTATCATTAAAATTATACAGTATTCTATACAGTACTGTATGAGCTGCTATATTTTGCTTCTATACAGGTGTTTTGCATAAAAAAGCCGGTTTAAAAACCGGCTCTTTATCTTTGCAATTTTGCTATTTGTCTAAGTAGGTATTTAAAAACTCAAGATATGCGTTTGAGGCTTTAATGCGGTTTTCCTTTTTAGTAAAACCATGGCCTTCATCATCGAATAATACATATTCGACAGGCACACCATTTGCCTTTACAGCGGCAACGAGCTCATCGCTTTCAACCTGTAAAACGCGTGGGTCATTAGCACCTTGGATCACCATTAATGGCTTAGTGATGTTTTTAGCATGAAATAGTGGCGAAATTGCACGGTGACGCTCACTGTCTGTCGCGGGATCGCCCATTTCATCGTACAGTGCCTTTTTAAAGCTTTCCCACCATGGTGGAATCGAGTTTAAGGTTCTAACCCAGTTTGTTACACCAAAGATATTAATGCCTACTTTGAATTCTTCAGGTTCAAAGGCAAGTGCTGCGGCGGTCATAAAGCCACCGTAGCTGCCCCCCATGATACCAATTTTATCGGCATCGACCCAATCTAGGCTTTGCAGGTGTTTTTTACCGTAAACAATATCTTGTAAATCATCAGTGCCATGTTTTTTATCATCTAAATGGAAGAAGGTTTTACCATAGCCTGAGCTGCCTCGGTTATTAACCGCAAAAATGGCATAACCATGATTGACTAGATGTTGCTGCATCGCACTATATCCAGTACGGCTTTGTCCACCAGGGCCGCCATGCACCCAAACTAAAGCAGGTACTTTATTGTTGCTGTTGGCTTGCTTAGGTTTATATAAAACCCCCGGGATTTCTAAGCCATCGAAGCTCTTAAAGCGCACAATTGTGCTCTCAACTAAGTCACTTTGATTAATTGCATCACTTAATGTGTTAGTTAATTGTTTAGCTTTCGGCTCACCGACTTGCCACACAAATAAATTGCTTGGCGAGGTGTCTGAATTTAAATAAAACGCCATAGTTTTTTCATCAGCTGAAAAATTAACACCACGTAAGTTACCTGCAGGCAACGATGGCATAGTAATACCTTTACCTGTGGTGGTATCGATTATCGACACCTTAGTGCTGGCGTCGGCATTAACACCACTTACTTGATAACGGCCAGATTTAGAGAAGTATATAAAGCTGACATCCCACTCATCTTTGAGGGCAGGGCTGTGCTCGCCGGTAGTTAAGTCATAACGCCACACTTGTGCAAACTCACCTTTAGCATCGGTTGAGTAATACAATGATTTACTGTCTCTTGAGAAGGTTTCTGGGCCATACTTAGCGTCGTCGTCATGACGGGTGATAAGCTCTGGTTTAAGGGTTTTTTTACGCGTATCGAGAATGAACACATCGCTGTCTTTGTTCGAATTGTTTTTCGATAAAGCAATAAAGCGGCCGTCAGGGCTTATAGCACCGACATCCAGCCCCATGGTATTTTGATAAACCGGCGTTACTTCATAGCTGTTAGCATCAACACGATATAGGTCCATAAACTTAGCATCACGCTGATTGCTGGTTATAAAAAAGTGTTTACCGTCTTCTGTGAAGCCTGCAAATCCTGCACGGGTTTCTTCACCTGGGGTGAGGTCTTTAACTGTGCCGTCTGTTTCGCGAACATAGATGTGATACCGCTCGTTACCACCTGAGTCTTTAGTAAATAGTACGCGCTCATCTTTAGGGAAATAAGCCACTGCATAAGTACTGTCTTCAAAGTCTGTTAAGCGGGTTTTTTTGGCGGTTTTTATATCTACTTCATACAGGCTATAAATGCCGCTTTCATCACTGCTAACGAGTATTTTGTCGCCTTTTGGTGAAAAGCTGCTGCCCATAATTGAGGTTGTATCAAAAAAGGTTTCAGCATCATACTGTTTAACAGTTTGGCTTTGTTGCACGCTTTCGGTGCTGCTTGTTGATTGGGTTGATTGTGAACATCCTGCAAGTGCAAGGCTGAGTGCACATGCCACGGCTGCTAGTTGAAAACTCGGTTTCATTGTAATTATTCCTTGTTAATTTTTCGTTATAAAGTGTTGCCTGTTCATAATCTAAACGCAAGTTTTACCCATTTGATATTTGTTACAAATCATGTAAATAAATAGGGACATGAGTGTGATATTATTTTTCCACTATTAAAGGAAGTAAACATGATTGCAATAAACAACCTCAATAAACGTTTTGCCTCAGCCCACGTTTTTGAAAACTACAATAAGCAATTACAAGGTAAAAGAGTTTGTTTACAGGCAGCCAATGGCAGAGGAAAAACAACGCTACTGATGATGCTCGCTGGCCTAGAAGAGCCACAGTCAGGGCAGATTTTATACAATAATGAGGCATTAAAATCACCGCAAAACGATGTTTCAATTGCTAGCGACCGTATTGTGCTGCCTGATTTTTTAACTGCGAGGCAAATTATTGAACTTAGTTGCAAGGCATTAAAGAAAGACATATCAGAGCAGCTCATTAAAGGTTTTAACTTTACAGAGCATCTCAACACTCGCTTCAGTTCTTTATCTAGTGGAAACCAAAAGAAATGCCAGCTCATTACTGCTTTTTTAAAGAAAGCCCCATTTTTACTATTAGATGAACCGAGTGCAGCGCTTGATCAAACAAGTATTCAATTTTTGCTGACCTTACTTGATGACTACCTAGATGATAAACCTAATGGGCAAATCATAATTACAAGCCACGAACCTCAGGTGTTTATACAGCACGGTTTTGAGTGTACAGCATTATGATTGACTCTCTTGCTAGCTACGCGTCATTCCTTGCTTATCGATACTTAGCATATACGACTAACCTTAAAAGCATGCTGTCTCAGTTAAAGAGCTTTAGCTTGTTGCTCGCACTCTTACTTGGCCCTGCATTTCTTGGTATGGTTTTACTGTTGTTTTTAGGGCTTGGGAAAATAGTCGATAGCCATGCAGAACCCGCTTCTGGCGCCAAATTAGCATTGGTTTATCTTTTACTTGAATCGGTGATGTTATGGGCCATGGCGCCAGCCATTAAAAATGTGCAAAACAGGGCATTTCAGCGAAGCCTTTATAAACCCTCTTGGCGAGTATGTGTTGACTGCAAGTTATTATTTTTAAGTAATGTTTGGCTCATTGCGAGTTTATTAATAGCTGTAGATTTATCGTTGAAACAATGGCTACAAGTGCCTCATTTTATGATTTTTGTGTTTTTGCAGTGGCTATGTGGGGTATTTGTTCTTTATAGGCCAATTGCACTTTTTTATAGCTTGTTAATAAGCTCTGTACTGATATTACTGCCTGTTAGTTTATCTTCGCTGCAATACTATCTAGGATTTGTTGCTATTTTCAGCTGCTCGACTTTAATCCCTTCTGTAAGAATTAGCCATAAGTTGAAAGTACACTCGTTTGCTTTATTTTGGCTTAGTTACTTTTTACAACACAGTTGGTGTTTAATATGGCGTGGCTCAGTTCTGGTTGCATGTTTGTTTTCTTTATTACAGCTAATAACAATTCGGAGTGACTTTAGTGATCTGATACAGGCTGTAGCTTTATCAGTATGTGTGTTGCTAACTAGCTCGTTACAGTTCGATTGCATGGCTGTTTTTAAAAAATATCGGTTATTCTTTCAAAGTAATAACCAAGACAAGCTGTTTTATGTAAGCCATTTTATACCGAGTCTTATATTTTTTGCTGTGGCTTTAATGGTAGTTATAAGCATGCTTGGCACTAACTTGATTTACATACCCATTGGCGCAGGCTGGTGTTTATTACAGCAATATATAGCGCAAAAAAAACCAGCGCAATTTGCGCTGGTTTGGTTTTTCATAACAATTGGAATTGTTTTGCTAGCTTAGGCAGCGTCTGCTTTTTTATCGCTTTCGCCACGGGCTACTTTACCAGCAACTAAGTCTGCTGGGTCAAAGTCGTCAACGTTAATAACGTCAAGACGGGCTTTTTCAACAGCCGCTAGTTTGTCGGCTTCAGCTTGACTTAAAATGCCAGCTTCTAGGCCTATTTGCGCTACTTTATCAAGCTGGAAGAAAGGCAGTTTTACGCCTTTTTCACGGCATACCTTGTCAAACAGCGGCTCAACTTCAAGAATGTCTTTAAGCGTTTGCTCTTGACGACCAACAAGGTTAAGTGGCTCGTTTTTAAGGTAAATATAGTTAGCTAAACGGTTACGAGTTTCGCTTGGTACTTGTAATAAGTGCGCAAGTTTATGCTCAAGCTTATCAGTAGGTTTACGAACTGGACGACCGAATGGGAATAACATGATTTTTAGCATTGCACGAAGTGGTGCAGATGGCATGTTATTGATTAGGTCAGCAAGAGCTCGTTGGCAGTGGTAAAGGTGATCTTGGCAGCTCCATTGAACTAGCGCAAAATCTTCTTTTTTACGGCCTTCGTCGTTGTAACGTTTAAGTGTTGCAGATACAAGGTATAAGTAGCTTAGTAAGTCACCTAAACGTGCAGAGATACGCTCTTTACGCTTCAATGAACCACCAAATACCGCCATGCTGATATCTGACATTAATGCTAATGATGCGCTGAAACGTGACGCAACACGATAAAACTCAGCTGTTTCGTCTTTGTACGGCGTACTTGTGAAGCGAGCATTCGTTAGTGCTAACCACTTAGTACGAACAAGGTTCGAAATAGTAAAGCCAACGTGACCCATTAATGCTTTATCGAATACTGCAAGCGCTTCTTCACGGTCTTCAATTGCACAAGCGCCTAGCTCAGTTAACACGAATGGATGACAACGAATTGCACCTTGACCATAAATGATCATGTTACGCGTTAAGATGTTTGCACCTTCAACAGTGATTGCAATTGGCGCACCTTGATAACCACGACCTAGGTAGTTGTTTGGACCAAGCATGATGCCTTTACCACCATGAACATCCATGCCGTGAATTGTTGCTTCACGCATTTGTTCAGTTAAGTGGTATTTGATAATCGCAGATACAACCGATGGTTTTTCACCAAGGTCAACAGCACCGGTAGACATGCTAACGGCAGCATCAGAGCTATAAGCGTAGCCTGCAAGTTTTGCCATTGATTCTTCAACACCTTCCATTTGACCAATAGGTAAACGGAATTGACGACGAATACGGCTGTAAGAACCTGTTGCAAGCGCAATTGTTTTAATGCCACCTGTTGAGTTAGACGGCAAGGTGATTGCACGACCAACAGATAAACATTCAACTAGCATACGCCAACCTTGACCAGCCATTTTCGGGCCACCAATGATGTAATCAAGTGGTACGAAGATGTCTTTACCGCGAGTAGGACCATTTTGGAATGGTACATTTAGCGGGAAGTGACGACGGCCAATTTCTACTCCAGGAGTATCTGTTGGGATTAACGCACAGGTAATACCAGGTTCTTTATTATCACCTAGTAAACCGTCTGGATCTTGTAGTTTAAATGCAAGACCAAGTACAGTCGCAACAGGAGCAAGAGTAATGTAACGTTTGTTCCACGTTAGGCTAATACCAACAACTTCTTCGCCGTTCCATTGACCTTTACAAACAACACCGTAGTCAGGAATTGCACTTGCGTCAGAACCAGCTTCTGGTGATGTTAAAGCAAAACATGGGATCTCTTGACCACTCGCTAAACGTGGTAAGTAATGATCTTTTTGCTCTTTAGTACCATAGTGCTGAAGTAATTCGCCCGGACCTAATGAGTTAGGTACACCTACGATAGATGAAAGTAACGTTGATTTACTTGTTAGTTTTTGCAGTACACATGATTGTGCATAAGCAGAAAACTCTAAACCGCCATATTCTTTTTTGATGATCATGGCAAAGAATTTATTATCTTTTAGATATTGCCAAACATCTTGCGGTAAATCAGTTAATTCGTGCGTTGCGTGCCAGTCATCTAACATGCTACACACTTCTTCAACTGGGCCATCAATAAACGCTTGTTCTTCGATAGTCAGTTTTGGTGCTGGGTATTGGTGTAATTTGTTCCAGTCAGGACGACCACAAAATAGATCCGCTTCCCACCACGTAGTACCGGCATCAATTGCTGATTTTTCAGTATCCGACATTGTCGGGGTTACTTTTTTAAATGCAGCAAAAATAGGTTTAATGATGTATTGTTGACGAATGCTTGTCACAGAAAGTGGCACAGCAATAAGTAAAAATAGTAGCCAACTGATTGCACCAAACGCGCCAGCAAAAGTGCCAACAAGTAAGGTCGCAATGGCAATACCTAAACAGGTATTCCAGCTCGATCTGTGGTAACTCGCCACACTAAGTAGCACGAGTAAACCAAGTAAAAATATGAGAGTCATTGATTATTCCTTAATAGAGGTCAGACCACCTCTTTTAGAGTAGCGCTACAACCATGAATTATCAAGAGGGGAACAAAGATAAAACGATGCTTTGTAAAACCTTTTAGTGAGTAAACTGTATGAACAGTGCAAAAAAATTTACAGTGGGCTTATGACTATTTAGTTTATGTAAATGGTGCACATAAAAAGGTGTGTAAAATATGCACTATTTATCAGATAGTTCTGAAAATCTCAGCATAGCAGTTGCCATCTTTAGCGCTATGTACAACAATGAGCGCAGGCAGGGATCAGCCCATCATGCCTTTTACTTCGATTAGTTTTATAGGTTAATAGTTCTATGTGTGAGTTGCTTGGCATGTCAGCCAATGTACCAACGGATATTTGTTTTAGTTTTTCGGGCTTATTAGAGCGTGGTGGAAACACTGGCCCGCATAAAGATGGTTGGGGCATCACCTTTTATGAAGGTAAGGGCTGTCGCACATTTAAAGATCCCGAGCCAAGTTGCCAATCAGAAATTGCCAAACTCGTTAAAGCGTATCCTATTAAAAGTATTTCGGTGATAAGTCATATTCGCCAAGGGAATCGTGGTCGTGTATGCCTTGAAAACACGCATCCGTTTACCCGCGAGTTATGGGGCCGTGAAATTACGTATGCACACAACGGGCAATTATCTAATTATCATGATTTAAAGCCAGACTATTATCGACCTGTCGGTAACACTGACAGTGAACTGGCGTTTTGTTGGCTGCTCGATAAGATCCGCGAAAAATACCCTAAGCGGCCATCAAATATGGCGTCTGTATTTCGTTATGCGGCAAAGCTTGCCCATACGCTGCGCGAAAAAGGCGTATTTAATATGTTACTGACCGATGGTGTTTATGTGTTAGCTTATTGCACCAATAACCTACATTGGATCACGCGCCGTGCACCATTTGGCAAAGCGACATTAATTGATGCAGATATGGTGATTGATTTTCAAAAAGAAACCACACCGAACGATGTGGTTACCGTTATTGCAACACGGCCTCTCACCAATGATGAACGCTGGCAGAAAATGGAACCCGGTGAGTTTGCACTGTTTAAAATGGGCGAAAAAATTTAAATAAAAGATGAAGCGCTATTAAGGCGCTTCATTACTCACTTCATTTGTTACGGCGACTGGTGTGGTCACAGTGAATGAATTAAGTTGCACTTCAAATTGCTCTACGCCTTTTTCACCTTTCCACATACGCACGAGCATGTAGTCCATTTCTGGGGCAAACCACGCCAATGCTTGGCGTTTATCGTTATCATATAAGCGCTTAACTTTAATCGCTTCTACATTACCAACAGGTAGCGAAATAACTTCGGTGCCGATAACTTCAAAGTCGTAATTGCGCAGGTTGCCTTTTTTATCAATCAATGGATACGATAATTGCGTTTTACCTTGTTTTAACTCTTCGCGCACTTGCACTTGGTAAGACAGTGAATCTTGAAAATCGTCAGACCAATCAAGCTTTAATGGGTATTTACTTTCGCTGCTTTGTACTTGCTTTTGCGCCGCATCAAATTTTAAGCTGTATTCTTTATCAGGCCCTGTGCCTGAGCGCTCCATGGTGTAACTTAGCGGAGAAATTTTTTGATCATGGTAAGTAAATTTAGATGTTTCTTTTCGTGAGTCAGAAAAAATCATCCATTCGATTTCGCTGTGATAAGTGATCACGTAGTTACCGTCGGCGGCTTTTTTAAGCTCGCGGATTGCTTTACCATGGGTTTCGCCTTTACGAAGTACATCGTATTTGGCTTCATATTGAGTGAGATCGCCAGCTAAAACACTGGTAGGAAGTAATAAAGTGCCCACACAAGCGAGTAGGGCACTTAAATTTTTATTCTGGATAGTGCGCGCCGTGTGCAGGAAGTTTCTTTTCGTCAAAAACTGCATAATCTGCTTCCATCTTGAGTCGTTGTTCACTGAACCACTTGACCACCAATGGATAGATTATATGTTCTTGCTGATGAACACGTTGTGCGAGTGTCTCTGCGGTATCGTTTTCGAGTACCGGCACTTTGGCTTGAAGAACAACGGGACCGCCGTCTAGCTCTTCTGTGACAAAGTGAACACTGACACCATGAACGTCATCTTTTGCATCTATCGCTCGTTGGTGGGTATTCAGCCCTTGGTACTTAGGCAACAAAGAAGGGTGAATGTTCAACATTTTTCCCTTAAATTTTTGCACTAAGCTAGGAGTAAGAATACGCATAAAACCAGCTAATACAACTAGATTTGGTTCAAAATTGTCAATAATGTCCATTAACTCAGCATCATAGGCCTCGCGCGAGTCAAAATCTTTATGGCTAAGTACACGTGTTTGTATACCTGCATTTTTTGCTCGTTCAAGGCCATAGGCGTCGGCTTTATTACTAATTACAGCGGCGATTTCGGCTTTTATCTCACCACGCGCACATGCGTCGATGATGGCTTGAAGGTTTGAACCGCTACCAGAAATTAATACAACAAGACGACAAGGGGTCATTAGTCACGACCACCTAAAATTTCTACTTGCTCTTCGCCTGCTTTCGCATCTTGGATCTCACCGATATGCCATGCATTTTCGCCAAGATCTTTAAGGATTGTTAAGCTTTGCTCAAGTTTGTCTGCTGGAACAACTAAAATCATACCAACACCACAGTTGAATGTACGGTACATTTCGTGTGTTGTGATGTTGCCGTTTTCTTGTAACCAGTTGAAAACAAAAGGCCATTCCCAGCTGTCACCTTTGATAACTGCTTTTGCAGATTCAGGAAGTACGCGTGGGATGTTTTCCCAGAAACCACCACCCGTGATGTGAGATAACGCGTGTACGTCAACGTGCTTGAATAGCTCAAGTAGTTGTTTAACGTAGATACGAGTTGGTTCTAAAAGGTGATCGCCAAGTGTTTTGCCTTCAAGCTCAGCGCTCGTGTCTGCGCCAGATACTTCAAGAACTTTACGAATTAATGAGAAGCCGTTTGAGTGAGGGCCACTTGATGCAAGGGCGATTAATTGGTCGCCTGCAGCAACTTTAGTACCGTCGATAATTTTTGATTTTTCTACAACACCAGTACAGAAACCAGCCATGTCGTAGTCTTCGCCGTCGTACATACCTGGCATTTCAGCAGTTTCACCACCGATTAATGCACAGCCAGAAAGCTCACAGCCTTTACCAATACCTGTTACAACATCAGCCGCAGTGTCTACGTCTAATTTACCAGTTGCATAGTAATCAAGGAAAAATAGTGGCTCTGCACCTTGTACAATAAGGTCGTTTACACACATAGCAACAAGGTCGATACCCACTGTGTCGTGCTTTTTAAGATCGATTGCTAAACGTAGTTTTGTACCAACGCCGTCTGTGCCAGCAACCAGTACAGGCTCTTTATAGCCAGTTGGTAGTTCGCAAAGTGCGCCAAAACCACCGATACCGCCCATTACTTCAGGACGTCTGGTTTTTTTAACTACGCCTTTAATACGCTCAACAAGTGCATTACCGGCATCGATATCTACGCCCGCGTCTTTATAGCTAAGAGACTGTTTTTGTTCGCTCACAGGTTTTCCTCAAAAAAGTTGCATGTGGGTTGCTTAGAAACGCGCGTATTTTACAACAATTGCAATGGCGCGGCTAGTTGAAAAATCACTTTAACCGACTTGACAAGGACAGTTGTCCGGTTTTTTGCTTTCAAGTTACAAGGCAAAAGTATCAAGTAAATGTCACTTTGACCTTGTAACTAGAGACTTCTCACTATTTGTTAAGCTTTCGCTGTTAAAATAGCGCGTAGGGGGGCTGGGTAACCTTCGATGGTTTTGCTGGTGTCATTTGGGTCTAAAAAGTCGACCAATGATTCGTTTTCCATCCACTGGGTTTTACGTTGTTCTTCAAGCGTTGTGATTGCACAGTCTTTAACTTGTACATCTTTAAAGCCAACGCGCTCCATCCATAGTTTTAATGCCGCGGTGCTTGGGATAAACCACACATTACGCATTTTTGCATAACGGTCGGTTGGCACTAAAACTGTGTGCTCATCACCTTCAACAACCAGTGTTTCAAGGACTAACTCACCGCCAGGACGAAGCTGCGCTTTTAATTGCGCTAAAAAGTCGATTGGTGAACGACGATGATATAAAACACCCATCGAAAATACTGTATCAAATGCTTTTAGCTCTGGCAGAGCTTCAACACCTAATGGCAATAAATGCACGTTTTCATCTTGGTGGTAATGCTTTATCGCTTGGAATTGGCATAAGAATAAATCAGATGGATCGATACCTACTACAAAATTAGCGCCTTCACCGCGCATACGCCACAAGTGATAACCTGAGCCACAACCAATATCAAGCACAGTGCGGCCTTTTAACGGTTCAATATGAGGCAGTAAACGATCCCATTTCCAATCACTGCGCCACTCAGTATCAATCTCGATACCGTGTAAGCTAAAGGGGCCTTTTCGCCAAGGCATCATGCGCTTTAATAAATGCGTTAACTGTTTTTGCTGACCTTCAGATAGCTCATCACCGGTACCGATTTGTACTTTATCCTGCAGGTTTACATGGTTTGTGCTTACCTCAGGTAAGTTTTTCAGCACTTTTTGCCATTTAGGTAAATCACCGTGGCTGGCTTCGAGTTCCCAGTGCTTTAATTGGCCAGGTAAAGTTTCGAGCCAGTGACTAAGCGGACTTTGTGCGATAGCAGCATAAAATTGGTTAAACCATTGAGACATGAAATACTCTTTATATCGTTGTGATGATTACTTGATTGCAATCATCGAACAGAAGTTAAAACATTGATACCACACTTGCGTTTGGCTAAAACCAATTTCACTTAATCGGTTTAAGTGGGTAGATAAATGATCAGGGCGCATGACATTTTCGATAGCTGTGCGCTTTTGGCTGATCTCAAGCTCTGAATAGCCGTTATGACGTTTAAAATCATGATGTAAATCAATGAGCAAATTATCGCATTGCTCATTTTCACCTCTAATTTTTTCGCTCAGCAGCAAAACGCCGCCTGGTTTTAAATTTGCGTAAATCTTTTCAAGCACCGCTTGGCGCTTTTCAGGTGGAATAAACTGTAATGTAAAGTTCATTGCCACCACAGAGGCATTCTCGATGGCTAAATCGTTTATATCACCCAGCGTGACAGTGACTGGCACGTCAGAGCGAAAACCTTGTAAATGTAATTTACAACGCTCAACCATCGCTTCTGAGTTATCAACGGCAATAATATTACAGTTATCGGTGCGAATATTACGGCGCATACTTAAAGTTACTGCACCAAGTGAACAGCCTAAGTCGTATAGGTTTGAATTACTTTGCGCGTATTCGCCAGCCAGTTTACCTATGGTGCTAACAATGGTTGCGTAACCCGGCACCGAGCGCTGGATCATATCTGGGAAAACTTCTACTACATGTTGGTCAAAGCTAAAGTCTTTAACCGCTTGCTCAGTGGCATAAATACTGTCTTTTTGCGTCACGTGAACAGTCTCTTTAAAAAATAATACCGCTATTTTAGCATTTTTAACTGGATAGTCAGTGATAAATTCAGTAGCTTGGCTAGAATTATCAATAACAAGTACAAAAAAGAGAAGTTTAATGACAAAAAGCAAAGTGATTAGTACAGAAGATATCTTATCAACTCTGTGTCATTCAGTGACTGGAGTTCTGTCTTCAGCAAGTGGTAATAGTATTAGTTATTCTGCCATGGTACAAAAAATAACCCGCACCTGTATGCGCCCAGATATTGGCTGTTTTGTATTATTCGATGGTGGTTTTACTGGCCTTGTGGTAACAAACTTCACAGCCCAAGCAGCCATGGAAATTTACCATGACTATATGCGCAACATGGGTATGCCAGAAGACGAAATTGCACAAAGCCATTTATCAGATGATGTGGCAAACGTACTCGGCGAGCTGATGAACCAAATCGTTGGTGACTTTACGTCAAAAGTACGCGACCAGCTGCATACTTCTATTACGCAAAACCAACCTAAGATGATGGCGATTAATAAACAAGTGCAAATCTCTGTCGATACCACTATGGATAGACCACAAGCACGCCGTGTGACTTTCACTACAGCGAAGCAAAATATCTTCTATCTAGAACTGGCAATGGATAAAACTGAATTTATCAAACTACATGATTTTGATATTTCAGAAGCTGTTGACCCAGATGACATCATCGAAAACGAAGCCAAGCAAAAAGCTGAAAAGCAAAAAGCATCATCACAAGCAGACGATGTAGATGATGATTTTATGGCAGAACTTGGTTTGTAACCGGATTCGTAGGTTGGGTAGAGCGCAGCGAAACCCAACGACATGAGCTGTCAGCCATCAGCTTTCAGCCGTCAGATAAAAATAGAGGCGCGGTTTAGACCGCGCTTTTTTTGTGCTTTAGAGCAATTGATAACATCTTTGTCTAGGAGGCCAATTAATGAAATTGCACCGTTTGCTAATACTGGTTTCATCTTGCAAGTCCCTTTACCATCTTTAAAACTATAATCTTCAAATGCGTTTGCAGTTGTACACTTAGAAATTAATAAAAGTATTATCAATACTCTATATAACATTCCATTTTTTCCTTTTAGAAAATACTCTATGCTTGTTCACTTCATCTAAATACCTTACAGCTTAAAGCTTTGAACTTAAAGCTCGTTTTAAAGCCTACATTCATCCAATTTATGCTTTACTCATAAAGCCTTAAATGGATTTGATGATTGCATGAACTACTTAAAAAACTTTATAACTAAATTTGTTTTCATGATGCAGAAGCGGCCGGGGTTGATGGCGGTGTTGGCTTTTTGTAGTGGTGTGGCAAGCTATGTCTTTGTTGAGCGAAAAGAATCGTTTTCGCAGCTTATCTCTGTTTTATTATTAGTCACTTGGTTGTGGTTGTTAATAGACAACTGGCTTAGAGATAAAGTAGAGGAGCGTTTTGGTGTGGCGGTGTCGCCTAACGTGATGCGCTTTGCGCTGCAGGTTGTGCAGCAAGAAAGTTTGTTTTTTGCCTTACCATTTTTCTTGGCGGTGACTACTTGGGACCATGGTCAGGCCGCGTTTACCGCTTTAATTATTCTTTGTGCGTTCGTATCTGTTGTTGACCCCCTCTATTACAAAAAGCTTGCAAGGCACAGTGTGTGGTTTAGTGTGTTTCATAGCTTTTCTTTGTTTGTCGTGTTGTCGGTTACCTTGCCAATTTTATTAAAGTTAACGACCAGCCAAAGTTTTGAAATTGCGCTGATCACGGCTGTTATTTTAACAATTCCAAGTCTTGGTAATTTGATGCCCAATGCTAAATGGTGGCGTTTTCCGTTGTTGGTGTTATTGCTTTGTGCATTAGGTGTTGGGCTTTGGCAATTGCGTAGCTTTGTGCCACCTGCGGCACTGCGTTTAACCGATATGAGCATGTCGTATCAGCTTGATGCACAAGCCCGTAAACCGCTTTCGCCAATAACAGAACTCACCGAGCAGAGCTTGCATGAAAAAGGTCTATATAGTTTTAGTGCAGTAAAAGCACCGCGAGGGCTAAATGAAAAAATCTTTCATGTTTGGGTGCATAATCGTAAAGAAGTTGACCGCATAGCCTTGGATATTTCTGGTGGTCGTAAAGAGGGCTATCGAGCGTGGAGCCATAAAACGAATTTTCCTGCAAATGCCGTCGGAAAATGGGTCATTAAAGTGGTTACCGAGTCTGGGCAGCTGATAGGGCAAAGAAGGTTTGAAGTAATTGAAGTCTAGCCGTCAGCTTTCAACCGAAATTAGAGTGGGCAATTTTGATTGAACGTTTATGAATAAAAACATTTTGAATGAGGCTTTATTTGGCTTGAAATCAACAGCCTTACTCATAACGTATTCTTAGAGGAACATATTGCTATGAACCAATAACTTAATTATTGTAAATATTAAGTTTAAAATTTTTGGCAAGAGAAGCATGACTAGATATTTTCAGTTTACTGTGCTGGTTACAGCAGTTTTATATACGACTTTTTTTTTCTTACCTTATATTTGGCAATATATTTACTCTGAAGACATTTCTCACTTATTATCTGCTTCAGGAACAGGTGGAATCATTGAACCTCAAAGCTCGTTTCCATACATTTACTCAATGGTATATGTATTAAGTCTGCTTGGTCTTTATTTATACAAAAAATTAGCAAAGTGGTTATTTTGTTCACTGATCGCCTTTAACTTTCTTGTGAGCCCTTACATTCTTGGGTTATATGTAACAATGTATTTTGATGCATCTATTGGTTATTTACTTACTCTTTGCGAAGGTGCATTGATTCTAATGCTCTTTAGTGATGATGTTATAAAAAAGCTCAAGTAAACAGTCTATTTTTGGTATTAGATTTCATATTATTTTTACTTATATCTTTAGTAAGGATTTTTCCCTTCACCTACCAGCACACCGAATATTCTTAAATCCAGTTCTAGTTGATGGTATTGCGGCTCCATATGGCAGCAAAGTTGATAGAAGGCTTTGTTGTGGTCTTTTTCTTTAAAATGAGCCAGCTCGTGTACGACGAGTGCTTTGAGTAGTGGCTCAGGTGCGCGAAGTAGGTCGCTATTAATGGCAAGATCGTGTTTTCGGGTTTTACCTTGCATACGAAAAGTATGGGTACCTAAGGCATTTGTGACCATATCGCCTTGTTTTTTGAATGCGGCACGGCCAAAAGGCAGGGCATTTTTAAGGTAGCGCTTTTTCAGCTCAGTGGCGTAATTGTATAAAGCTTTATCGCTGGTAATGCTATGCGCATCAGGGTATTTGCCTTTAAGGTATTTTGCGGCTCTGTCACCATTAAATAGCTGTAACACTTGCTCAATGATGTGGGGCGGGTAACCTTGAAAATAACGGCTGTAATCTTTCATATTTTCTCTGATAAATCGGGCGCTAAAATAAACTGCTTTGGCTTGCTTCGCGTTCACCTATAAAAGGCGCAAGCACGGGGTGATTGTAATCTAAATCTTGGCAAAACTGTCTTGCTAAAAGTGGTGACTGGCGATTATCTGCGGTATGAAAAAACAAATAGGGCGATTTTCCTTCATCAAGCCATTGCTTTACTTTTTTCAGCCATGGCTGGTAATACGACTTGTATTCGTGTTCAAGACTGGCAATCACAAAGCGCAGCATTGGCTGATTTCCTGTTGCAATAGCATGCACAGGTAAATAAGGCTTTTTCTTTTGCGCATCAATGAGTGCATCGGTATCGGCGGGTACCGCAAATAAAGCGCGGGTATCCATGCTGATGCGATCTATATTATTTTTAATTAATAGCTGATTTAAACGAATTTCAGCATCATCTTTATTAAAGAAGCCGGGGTGACGTACTTCTACGCCGTAACTAAGTTGTTTAGGTAGTTGTGCAATAAAATTAGCAAGAAGGGGGAGGGCATCAGGGCCAAAGGCACGGGGTAGCTGCAACATGATTTGCCCCGTTTTAGCAAAAATGGGCTCAAATAAGTTTAGCCACGCATTAAGCTCACTATTTATATTCGTCAGTTGTAATTCGTGACTAAAACGCCGGTGAAACTTAAAAGTAAATTTAAAGTCTTCGGGGACAGCATCATGCCAGCGCACTAATGACTCATGACTTGGGTCAGCATAAAAACTGGTGTTGCCCTCGACTGAGTTAAAGCATTGCGCATACTCACTGAGCATGTCGGCGCTTTTACAGTGACTAGAGAGCAAATTTCCTTTCCATGCGGTGCTAGACCACTGCGGACAACCTAAGTACAGCATTAAATCAACCAATAAATTTAAATTATGTCTAGTGTAACAAAAGAAATGTTTGCTCAGAAGCCGGGGCATATATTTAGCCCCCCGACAGGCACTGCTGGCACTCGCATTTTGAGATGGTTTGGGTATAATGCTCTGCCTTAAATGATTACTTTGTATAGTGGCTTTTGCTCTCAAAATAGCGAACTCTTAAGAGCAGGCGGCTATAAGTCTTTAACTGACAGGAATACTATGCGCTCTATATATTGCGGACAGCTAAATAAATCTCACGTAGATCAAGAAGTTGAACTATGTGGTTGGATCAACAAACGCCGTGACCTTGGTGGCCTTATTTTCGTCGATTTACGTGACAGAGAAGGTTTAGTACAAGTTGTTTTTGATCCTGAAGTAGAAGGATTAATGGATACTGCGAATAAACTACGTCAAGAGTTTTGTGTGCAGTTAAAAGGTGTTGTTCGCGCACGCCCTGAAAGCCAAGTAAACAAAGACATGGCAACAGGTGAAGTTGAAATTTTAGGCACAAGCTTAACTATCATCAACCGTTCAGAGCCATTACCACTTGATTTTAATCAGCAAAACTCTGAAGAGCGCCGCTTAAAATACCGTTACCTAGATTTACGTCGTCTTGAAATGAGCGACCGTATCAAACTTCGTGCAAAAGCGAGCAGCTTTGTGCGTCGTTTCTTAGATGACAACGGTTTCTTAGATATCGAAACACCGGTACTAACAAAAGCAACACCAGAAGGTGCGCGTGACTACTTAGTACCTAGCCGTGTTCACAAAGGTAGCTTCTATGCTTTACCTCAGTCACCACAGTTATTTAAACAATTATTAATGATGTCGGGCTTTGACCGTTACTATCAAATTGTTAAATGTTTCCGTGACGAAGACTTACGTGCTGACCGTCAGCCAGAATTCACACAAATCGATTTAGAGACATCATTCATGAGCTCTGATCAAGTGCGTGCAATGACTGAGAAAATGATCCGCGAAATGTGGCAATCATTACTAGACGTTGACTTAGGCGACTTCCCAGTTATGCCTTACAGCGAAGCAATGCGTTTATATGGTTCTGATAAACCAGACCTACGTAACCCAATGCAGCTTGTTGACGTTGCTGATTTAGTAAAAGACGTTGAGTTTAAAGTATTCTCTGGTCCTGCTAATGACGAAAAAGGCCGTGTTGCGGTATTAACTGTACCAGGCGGTGCTGAGCTTTCTCGTAAACAAATCGACGATTACACTAAGTTCATTGGTATCTATGGCGCGAAAGGCCTAGCATGGATGAAAGTGAACGACCGTGCTGCGGGCGTTGAAGGTGTACAATCACCAATCGCTAAGTTCTTAAACGAAGAGGTGATCAACCAGTTACTTGAGCGTACTAACGCACAATCTGGCGACATCATTTTATTTGGTGCTGACAAGCGCAACGTTGTAAACGAAGCAATGGGTGCGCTACGTCTTAAGATTGGTGTTGATTTAGGCATTACTGATCTAGATAGCTGGAAACCATTATGGGTTGTTGACTTCCCAATGTTCGAAGACGACGACGAAGGTATATTGCATGCGGTTCACCACCCATTCACTGCACCGAAAGGTATTTCTCCTGAAGAGCTTGAAGCAAACCCAGCTGGTGCACTATCAGATGCATACGACATGGTATTAAACGGCTACGAAGTTGGTGGTGGTTCGGTACGTATTCACAATGCAGAAATGCAAGAAACAGCATTCAGAATTTTAGGTATCGAAGCGCAAGAGCAACAAGACAAGTTTGGCTTCTTACTTGACGCACTTAAATACGGTACGCCACCGCATGCAGGTCTTGCGTTTGGCCTTGACCGCTTAGTTATGCTGTTATGCGGTACTGATAATATTCGTGACGTTATTGCTTTCCCTAAAACAACTCAAGCATCATGTTTATTAACAGATGCACCAAGCAAAGCAAATGCAGATGCATTAACTGAGCTTGCAATTGATGTTGTAGCGAAAGACGCTGAATAATTGGTAAAAGCCTGATTTACGAAAACCCTAAGGTGTATGCCTTAGGGTTTTTTGTGTTTAAATAAATACTTAGTATGTTCTTCAAGGAAAGAGTGTGAATATCAGTGCAACTTTAATCGGGCAAATAATTTTTATTTTGATCCCTGTTTTTGCCGCGATCAGCTATTACTTAGGTAAGCGTAAAACCTCAACACCAATCGTGGTGGCCGTTATTGGTGGTTTACTAGGGCTAATTCCATTGTTCGGTCTTATTTTTATTGCTGTACTTGCGCTTAAACAAGATATTGAGACCACCGCGTGATCGCAAGCCATTCCCTCTATTTTGAACACACCTTTGAAGTAAACCTAGCAGGGCAAACATTTTCACATTGTGAGTTTGAGCAATGCGAATTTATCGACTGTGACTTTAACAACAGTCAGTTTGAAAACTGTCGGTTTATAGAATGCGAGTTTAAAAACTGCAATTTAGCTGCACTTGGGCTTAGGTACACCTCACTCGAAGAGGTGAGCTTTAAACAGTGTAAATTAACCAGTGTGCGCTTTACTGATGTTGATTGGCCGTTACTTGCCAGCCGTGCCCCTGTGAGTTTTATTGGCTGTGAACTAAGCCATAGTAGCTTTTTTGAACTTAGTTTAAAAGCTTTAAAAATGCGTAGCTGTTTTGCCAAAGATGTTGATTTTAGACATGCAGATTTATCTTCAGCTGATTTTACTGATACGGACTTTCGTGACAGCTTGTTCCAACAAACCAACCTCAGTAAAGCTAACTTTATTGGTGCCAGCCACTTTGCTATTGATATAACAGCTAACAATATCAGTAAGGCCAAATTTGAACGTTATGCTGCTTTGGATTTATTAGCAGGGCTCGATATAGAGCTGGTGGATTAAATATTATTGCTAATTAAAGTAAGGAAAGTTATGGATTTAAGTCCCATCACCTTAGAAGGTCAATTTGTTAAATTAGTGCCGTTAACGCTTGAGCACCGTGATGCTTTAGTAAACGCCGCTACCGATGGAAAGCTTTGGGAATTGTGGTTTACCTCGGTGCCCAATGAAGAACGAGTTGACGATTATTTAAATATGGCGTTTGAACAACAAGCACTTGGTCGCGCATTACCATTTGCTGTTATTGATAAACACACCGATGAGGTGATAGGCTCAACTCGCTTTTGTAATATCGACAGTAAAAACCGCCGTTTAGAAATTGGTTACACCTGGTATGCCAAGCGTTTTCAACGTACTGGTGTTAATACTGAATGTAAAAAACTGCTACTGAGTTATGCATTTGAAACGCTTAATGTGATTGCCGTTGAGTTTCGTACTCATTGGCATAACCAGGCTTCGCGCAATGCCATTGCTCGCTTAGGAGCGAAACAAGATGGGGTACTTCGTAATCACCAAATAATGGCCGATGGCTGCGTACGCGACACCGTGCTGTTTTCAATTATTGATGGTGAGTGGCCCATGGTTAAACGTAGTTTAGAATTCAAATTAGCGCAGTCATAGAATGTTAAATATTAAAAAGGCGGCGCTAATACTCGCTTTAACTCTTAGCGGGCAAACAGCCTTTGCAAACCAAACAGAGACACTGTTTGATACTAAGCGAGCCCGCCATATTCCGGTGATCATTACAGCAGCCGATAGCGAATGCACGGTAAAGAAAAAGTGCCCCGTGGCATTTATTGGAGCAGGCTATGGTATGGCACATACAGACTATCAATTTGCCCAGCAGGTCTTTCATCAGCATGGTTATTTAACGGTTGAAGTTGCTCATGAGTTAAAAGGCGACCCGAGTTTAAACCCTGAGCCACCCTACATGACCACACGCATGGAAAACTGGCACCGTGGTGTACAAACCCTTGAGTTTTTAGCTACAGAGCTTGCAAAGCGTTATCCTGCGTATGACTTTAATCAGCTCACTTTATTTGGTCACTCAAATGGGGGTGATATTGCAGCATTATATGCCGCTATTTATCCCGCTAAGGTTTCTAAGTTGATCACCCTTGATCATCGTCGTATGCTGATCCCGCGAAACAAAAATATTGCTGTACTTACACTGCGTGGTAGCGATTACCCAGCAGATGACAACGTATTGCTAACGCCGCAAGAGCTCTCTGTATACCCAGTGACGCAAATTAAGCTTAAAGATTCGCGTCATAACGATATGTATGATGGTGGGCCGAAAGCGCTTGTAGCACGAATGAGTAAAGAACTTAGCGTGTTTTTATCTCGCTTTTGATGCTCAGCTAAAACCGAGCATCAATATCGCTGCGAAAATTAAAATAGCCCATCTCGACAAGGTTGTTATACACACCCTCAATATTCAGTGGTAGCCATTGCTGGTACATTTTTAAATGGCTGTATTTAGGTAAGTTTATTTCTTTTTGTAAGGTCGCAAGATTTTTACCTTGTAACATGCCATCGCGAACGGCAGCGTGTAAGTCTTCAATATAGTGTAAGTACGAAACAACGTCATCGCGGTTGCCAGTATCTGCATGGCCACCTATAAATGCAGCAAAAGCAGGCTCATTTAACACCGCGTTGGTTGAATGCAGCATGCCATTGATATCGTAGCCAATCAGGTTTTTATATGGCATGCGGCCAAGCACAATCCAATCAACAACATAAAGTACATTGGCAGGCATAAAACGCATACTGACATTACCTCGGCCATTATTGGGCCCATAGTAATTAAGCAGCACGTAGCTATCACCTAAATCGACTTTGAGTGTATCGGTAAAAGTAAGATCAGGCAGAGCCGTAGGCACTTTATTTAATTTAAGGTCCTCAGCTGCAAACTGATGAGCAACGATAGTTGTGTTGGTATCGATTAGCTCATTACCGCCCATTGCATGGTCAACATGGCTGTGGCTGTACAGCATATATTTGATATCGGCGTTAAAGGTTTTCTTGATATAGTTTTTTAGGTATTTTGCGGCGTCGCTATTGATAGGATCAGTCACTAAGGCAAGGTTATCAACAATCATAAAAGCGCTGTGGTAATGGCCAGCACTAAAGCGGTATACGTTGTCTTTAATATTTTCGACTTTATAGTTGGCTTGCTCTGCTGAGATAACCTGATTGGTTACGAGTATCAGCGCACTGAAAAGTAACATTTGCAGCCTTTTGAACATTAGCGATCCTTTTGCGTTGAAACGTGTCTAGTTGGTCATACCTAAGTTTAGATGATAGTACATATTATACTACTTAAATGCTTAGTTGATCTGTATCAAACTTAAGGAGTTAAGCAAGGTAGGGGCGGACATAAGTCCTTATGTTTTTGCCTGTGTTTCTCTATCCTCGCGAAGCGCTATAATGAAGAAATGCTATGCTTAGCACAGACTTCTAGAACCTTATTCACTGGAAAAGACAATGCAACATTTACCTACCGTTGATTATAAAGCGAGCGATGCGGCCGCTCAATTTGTTGAGTCACTAAGAAACACAGGTTTCGGTGTATTAAAAAATCACCCAATCCCTCAGTCATTAGTTGAGTCTATTTACAAAAATTGGCAAGAATTCTTTAATTCTGAGCAAAAGCACGAGTTTTTATTTTCAAAAGAGACACAAGATGGTTATTTCCCACCATCAGTGTCAGAAGTTGCAAAAGGCTTTACCGTTAAAGATATTAAAGAGTACTACCACGTTTATCCAAAAGGCCGTGTCCCAGCACAGCTAGAAGAAGAAATTCGTGAGTACTACCGTTTAGCGAATGAGTTTGCAGCTACATTATTAAGCTGGGTTCAAGCTGAAGCACCAGAAGAGGTGCGCGCTAAGTTCTCTATCGATCTTAAAGATATGATTGCTAACTCAGAGCAAACACTCCTGCGTATTCTTCATTACCCACCAATGACAGGTGATGAAGAGCCAGGTGCAATCCGTGCGGCAGCGCATGGTGACATCAACCTATTAACTGTATTACCTGCGGCGAATGAGCCTGGTTTACAAGTACAAACAACGGATGGCGGTTGGTTAGACGTACCATGTGATTTTGGTAACCTGATCATCAATATTGGCGACATGCTTCAAGAAGCGTCAGGTGGTTACTTCCCATCTACGATTCACCGCGTGATCAACCCAACGGGTAAAGCGTCAACGAAATCACGTATTTCGTTACCATTATTCTTACACCCGCGTCCTGATGTTGTGCTATCTGAGCGCTACACCGCAGACAGCTACCTACAAGAGCGTTTGCGCGAGCTTGGTGTTAAGTAAAGATTAGCTATACCCAAACCACCTTGAGGTGGTTTGGGTATATGAGAACAAAGCGGCATGAGCCGCTTTTTTTATGCCTTAAATTAATCGACCAAGCTCATTATAAAATATGAGTTTGTAAATAATTCCATGCATTATTGACTATCCTAGGTATAATGCGCGCACTTCGCCGTATCGGCTGAATTTTTTAAAGAGAGATAGTATGAGTTTTGATGGGTTAGGTTTATCACCAGCTTTAGTAAATGCAGTTTTAGAAAAGGGCTATGAAGCACCAACGCCTATTCAATCACAAGCTATCCCTGCGATCATTGAAGGCCGCGATGTTATGGCTGCCGCACAAACGGGTACAGGTAAAACTGCGGGTTTTACGCTGCCGTTAATTGAGCGCTTGTCAAAAGGCCCTAAAGCGGGTGGTAATAAAGTACGAGCATTGGTACTGGCACCAACCCGTGAGCTTGCTTTACAAGTAAGTGAAAATGTTGAGCAATATGCAAAACATTCAAATGTCAGCTCATTTGTTGTTTATGGTGGCGTTAAAATTAACCCACAAATGCTGCGCCTTCGCAAAGGTGTTGATATTTTAGTAGCAACACCAGGTCGCTTGTTAGACCTACATAATCAAAATGCTGTTAAGTTTGATGATTTAGAAGTGCTGATCCTTGATGAAGCCGACCGTATGCTCGATATGGGCTTTATTCATGACATCAAACGTATCATAGCTAAATTGCCTGCTAAACGTCAAAACCTGATGTTTTCAGCGACTTTCTCTGATGAAATTCGTGAACTTGCAAAAGGGCTAATTAACGACCCAGTTGAAATTTCAGTCGCAGCAAAAAACACCACAGCTAAAACGGTTTCGCAGTCTGTTTATGCGGTCGATAAAACACGCAAAACAGCACTACTTAGTCATTTGATCCGTAGCAATGATTGGCAGCAAGTATTAGTATTTTGCCGCACTAAACATGGTGCGAACCGCTTAGTTAAGCAGCTTGAACGCGATGAGATTGTGGGAGCTGCTATTCACGGTAATAAATCGCAAGGTGCTCGCGTTAAAGCGCTTGAAGGCTTTAAATCGGGTGAAGTGCGCGTACTAGTGGCAACTGATATCGTTGCCCGAGGCCTTGATATTGTTGAGCTACCTCATGTTGTTAACTACGATTTACCGAATATTTATGAAGATTACGTACACCGTATTGGCCGTACGGGCCGAGCAGGTGCATCGGGTCATGCTATTTCGTTTGTAACAGCTGATGATGCCGACGATTTATATGGTATTGAGCGCTTTATTGGTGAGCTTATTCCGCGTGCAACAGAAGCTGGCTTTGAGCCGAGTAAGCCGGTTGCTGAAAAGCCGCTAGATACGCGTCCAATCAAGCCTAAAAAGCCAAAGAAACCGAAAAAGCCAAAAGCACAAGATGGTCAAGGCGCAGCAAAACCTGCACAAAAGCCAAAACCTAAATCGCAAAAGCGACCTTTACAAGGTAAATGGCAGGGTAAAGGTAAAGAGCAGGGCCAAAACCAAAAAGGCAGTAATAACGCTAATAAATCGAATAACAACAAACCCACAGGTAATAAACCTGCGGGTAATCGTCAGCGTGTGTCTGGGCCATCTCGACCAAGACGTAAACCTGCTGCGGATAGTTGATAACAGTAAAAACAAAAAACGCGCAATTGCGCGTTTTTGTTTTTCTAAGCGATTAAAAAAGTTTAATGCAATACAAGGTGGCGACACCAATAAAGAGTGTCACGGTGACACTTAATAAAGTGCCCAGCATGACATATTCGGTGAGTTGTTTTTCGCTACTTTCTTTTAAATCACCAAAGCGAAATATAGATTTTGCTGCCAGTAGAAAGCCCACACCGCCGTATTCACCCAGCAAGATAAAGCTCAACATTAATACCCGCTCTAGCAAGCCAATAAAATGACCCGCAGCAGGAATACTGCCTTCATTGTTGATCTGGATATTGATTTTTTCTAGCATCATGCGAATAAACACAGAGCTTGGGTTAAGCACCAATAAATAAGCTGCAATAACAAACAAGGTATCGAGGGCAATCAGCTTTTGCCATGTTAAGCTATAAAATTCATTTTTATCGGTAAGCCAAACCGTTAGCATTACAATCACAACAAGGTGGGCTAGTTGGTCGAGTATAAAGGGCACCACGCCTTTATTTGAATACGATTTTGCCAAGTCAATGACATAGTGGCTCAGCATAATCGCCACAGTTGCTAACAATACCCGAGAGAACTCTTGCCAGCCGTAGGTGTATTCCCACAGTGTTAGCACAGCTAAAGAGGTCACGCCATGTGTTAATACGTGCAAGTAGAGTTTGCTGGCACGAAAGTGACGGTTGTTTCTATCGTGCACCCAGCTCATTGGTTGCCAATAAAAGTCAGCAAGTAAGTGACCCAGTACTAAAGCAGTGAGTAATAGAGCAAAACTGGTCATAACAATCCTTTGAGTGTGGTTTGGCTGTAATTTATAAAGCGCTCGATTAGTTGATAATGGGCTAGGTTGAGTAACTTAGTGACATTCTCTCGGCTAGTATTAAGCTCTTTGGCAAGCTCTGCATGACTGTTATTTTCGACGGTTAAATAATAAAACAGGGCATTGGCCTGCTTTTGACTCATTTTTTCAAGTAGTACTTCGACAAAAGCAATATTAAGCGCAAAGGCTTCTTCAAGGGTGTTATTTTCAATATTGATCACCAAACGTTGCTGGCCGATGTTATCTAAGCCGCGACCAGATAAGGTATAAGCACTGCCTGTGGCTGTTTTTATATCGGCGCGGGGGTTGTCGAGTGAGCCAATAGCCAAACTTTGTCGTAGTTCGTAATTGGCTGCTTTCATTTGCAAATACAACAAGATGGCTGCATGACACACCAGCTCAGGCTCTGATAGCTGTACTTGCAACGCATCACCTCGGTAAATGGTGAAGCTTGCATTAAAACGCTTGGCAACAAAGCGTAAGCTTTGATCAAGCTGATACAGCATGGCATCGTATTCTTGTTGTGGAATTTTTTGTGATTTAATTAAATCACCACTGATCACCGCAATCATTATGATCCCTTAGATTAAGTAACTTAATTTAGTTACATCGCGATAAGTAACCAAATTTGGTTACTTTGTTTTATGTAACCAATTTAGGTTACTTTTTCGTAAATATCAACCTAGATATGCTACAGTGAACACAAATCACTAAAAACAGAATAATTATGTCAGTAGTTGATAAGCCAAGAGTCGGTATCTTTGTAGATGTACAAAACATTTATTACACCTGTAAAGAAAGTTACAAGAAAAACTTTGATTACAATGCCTTTTGGGCACAGATGAGCGAACGCTACCAAATTGATTGTGCTATTGCGTATGCAATATACCGAGGTGACGAAAAGCAATCGCAGTTTCAAAATATCCTGCGCGCAATTGGTTTTGAGGTAAAACTAAAACCTTTTATTCAGCGCAGAGATGGTAGTGCAAAAGGGGACTGGGATGTTGGCATTACCATTGATATGCTAGAGCATGCCAAGCAGCTTGATAGAATGGTATTACTTTCGGGTGATGGTGATTTTGCGTTATTGCTTGGTCACTTAGCGAATAATTATCAGCTACCGTGTGATGTCTATGGAGCAGAGCACCTCACTGCCGATATTTTAAAGCAAGCCGCTGCTGAGTTTCACTGTATTGATGATTCACTGTTGTTATCAAGATAGAAAAAAATATTCCACTTTAAATAAAATGTTTAACTAAAGTATTATTTGCGCTAAGCTAATATTAGATACAATACTGAGTATATAAAAGCACAGTAACATGGAGCTTTGTCGCTAATTTGCACTCAAAAAAGTAGCGAGAATAAGTTGAGAAGTGATTACTGGACGATTTTTTATTTATTACTCACGAATAATGCTCTTTAGTTTCAAAGTGTTGTAGGTAAATTTTAAACTTATGTGCATTTTTATAAAAAAAATAATGACAACGCTGTCATTTGTTGTGTAACATTAAATCAACAAAGGTTGAGATCATTTCGCATTCTTAGAATAAAAATAATGCGATTTAAATAAAAACTAAACGAAGGCTAGGGGTCGTTAAATGATGGCGAAGAGTGTGAGTGAGGACCAATTGTTTATTGGTATTGATGGTGGCGGAACAAAATGCCGAGCTACTATCTACTCTGTTAAGCAAGGTGTATTAGGAACCGGCCTTGGTGGCCCCGCGAACCCATTACATGGTTTAGAACGCACGCTTGAATCAATAATGGTCTCAACACAGTTAGCTCTTCGAGATGCTGGATTACCACTTGAGACAGTTCATCAACTGTATGCTGGTTTGGGTCTGGCTGGTGTAAACCTACCTAGCTTGTACGACAAGATTATGGAATGGGACCATCCATTTAAACAAATGTTTCTCACTACCGATTTACATACTGCTTGTATTGGGGCACACGAAGGTAGCGATGGTGCGGTAATTATAACCGGTACGGGCTCATGTGGATTCTCTTGTGTTGCGGGTCATACCACAAACTATGGTGGTCATGGTTTTGCTCTTGGTGATAAGGGCAGTGGTGCATGGATGGGGCTTGAAGCTATAAAAAACGCATTACTTGATTTAGATGGTTTGGGTGAAAAAACAGAGTTAACAGATGTGATTTGTCAGCATTTCTCGGTGGATAATGCCATGGGGATTGTCGAGCAAATGTCAGGGCAGCCTTCGAGTAGTTTTGCCAAATTAGCACGTTATGTATTTGAAGCAGCAAAAAATAACGACCAAGTAGCGATTGAAATTGTTAAGGAAGGAGCTAATTACGTCAGTAAATTAGCACACCGATTACTTGAAAATAACCCTCCACGTTTATCTATGATCGGTGGTTTAGCTGAACCATTAAACTGTTGGCTTGATGAAGATATAGCGAAACGAGTTGAAGCGCCGATTCAACCACCCGAAATGGGCGCTGTGTATTTTGCTCAGCAATCTGTGCTTGAACAAAACCAAGAGGTAAGTTTGTAATGACGATTTATCATGCAAGTAAATTGTTTACCGGTGACGAATTTTTATCTGACGTATATTTTAGCGTCGACAATGGCGTGTTTAAGCGTGTTGAAGCACATGCTGATGCCGTTGCATTAACGGGTTTAGTCGCGCCAGGTTTTATTGATGTACAAGTGAATGGCGGTGGTGGGGCGTTTTTTAACGCTGAACAAACACCAGATTGTTTAGATAAAATAGCCAAAGCACATGGTCAGTTTGGTTCAACAGCGATTATGCCAACGCTGATTACCGACAAAGTCGAAGTCATGGCAAAAGCCGCAGATGCCACTGCACAAGCAATTGCTGAAGGGATCCCGGGCGTTATGGGCGTACACTTCGAAGGACCGCACCTTTCATTAGGGAAAAAAGGCACCCATAGCGAGCAGTTTATTCGCCCAATCACAGAGCAAGAATTTGCGATTTATGCACGCCAAGATCTAGGTATTAAAATGGTTACCTTAGCGCCTGAGAATGTTAGTGCTGAAGATATCGCGCGCCTAGTTGAGTGTGGCGTAAAGGTATCTATTGGCCACACTAATGCGGATTTTGCGACTACCAATGCTGCACTTGCAGCAGGAGCTGATGGATTCACCCATTTATTTAATGCGATGTCAGCGTTTACATCACGAGAGCCGGGTGTTGTTGGTGCTGCACTTTGGGATGATAACAGCTGGTGTGGCTTAATTGTTGATGGTCATCATGTGCACCCTTCATCAGCAAAATTAGCAATTCGCAGCAAACAACGCGGAAAAATTATGTTAGTCACAGATGCAATGCCACCTGTGGGTACTGACGATATGGAGTTTGATTTCTTTGATGGTCGTAAAGTTATTCGTACTGGCGATCGATTAAATTCAACGACCGGTGAATTAGCAGGCAGCGTACTTGATATGGCAAGTGCGGTGCGTAACACAGTGAATACATTGGATGTTAGCCTTGCTGAGAGCTTACGAATGGCATCACTTTATCCTGCACAATATTTAGGTTTACATAAAAAAGGTCGCTTGCTGAGCGGTTTTGATGCTGATTTTGTTGTGCTAGATGATAATCAATATGTAAAAGCGACATATATAGCTGGTAAAGCTTTGTAAGAACTTCCCTGGAAAAATCCCCGCCGAAGTATCGCGGGGCTTTTTGTATTAAAGGTAAACAATGACAACAACACAACCAACAAGAAAACGATTGGCATCGCTGGATGCATTGCGCGGCATGGATATGTTTTGGATATTAGGTGGACAGTCACTATTTGCAGCGCTATTCGTTTTAACTGGCTGGACTGGCTGGAAAGTTTTTGAAGCGCACACAGTGCATAGTGTTTGGCATGGCTTCACATTTTACGATCTGATTTTCCCATTATTTATATTCTTATCAGGTGTGGCGATGGGGCTAGCCCCAAAACGCATTGACCATTTACCGTTTGATGAGCGCAAAGTGTATTACCGCAAGGCGGGTAAGCGTCTTTTGCTATTGTGCTTATTAGGTATTTTGTATAACCACGGCTGGGGCACAGGGATGCCAATGGCGTTGGATGAAATTCGTTATGTCAGTGTGCTTGGACGTATCGCTATTGCATGGTTTTTCTGTGCAATGTTGGTTTGGCACACTAGTTTGCGAACACAAATTATTACTGCAGGCGCTATTTTAGTGGCTTATTGGTTACTGCTTTGTTTTGTGCCAGTGCCTGGTGGCAGTGCTGGCGACCTTTCGGCTGCAGGCAGTTGGAATGCATGGTTTGATGCGCACTTACTACCGGGTATTAGTTATCAAAACCGTGTGGTGGACCCTGAAGGTGTATTGTCGAATATACCAGCGATTGTTAATGCATTGATGGGCGTGTTTGCAGGGCAATTAGTTGCTCGTGCTCAGCAAATTGGCGAGTGGAAAATGACCGCATTACTGTTCGCCGCAGGGGCGGTAAGTGTAAGTTTAGGTTGGTTATGGGATTTACAGTTCCCAGTCAATAAAGAACTTTGGACCAGCTCATTTGTGCTTGTAACCGTTGGCTGGAGTGCCATATTGCTCGCCGTATTTTATGCACTGGTGGATATTCTGCCAGGGCAACGCGCCGCGTATCCCTTTGTGATCATAGGTGCAAACTCAATTATTATTTATTTAGCGTCAAGTCTAGTGAATTGGGGTTATGTAAGCCAAAGCGTATTTGGTGGGGTGGTTCGAGCTGTGCCAGAGGCATGGCAACCTCTGATGGCGGTGATAGCGTTATTAGCAGTACAAATGCTGGTATTGCATTGGATGTATCGCCGTAAGATCTTTGTTAGTGTTTGATAATTATTAAACACCAACAAAAAGAGTAATTTTTTATTCACTTTTACTTTACAAAGGTAAGGCTAAAAGTGATAATGACAGCGTTGTCATAATGGTTTTAACTACTGTAATGTATCCTGGCAGTGGTTAGTCTAAAACCCAACTCGATTGCACGTGGGTTGGGTTTTAGAGCCATTTTTTTCAATTTAAATAATTTAGAGCTAATCGATATGCAAATAGTAATTCTTGATGATGCAGCCCAAGTTGCAGCGTATGGTGCTAACATCTTTGCTAAACAACTATTAAAAAAACCTGCATCAGTACTAGGCCTTGCAACTGGTTCAACGCCGGTTGCTTTATATCAAGAGCTGATTGCTAAAAATAAAGCTGGCGAGATTTCGTTTAGCCAAGCGACAACATTTAATTTAGATGAGTATTTAGGTTTAACTGGCGAACATCCACAAAGTTACCGCTACTTTATGAATGAACAGCTATTTAACCATGTAGATATTGACAAACAGAACACTCATGTACCGCCGGGTGATGCAGTAAATCCGCTTGTTGCTTGCACTGAATATGAACAAAAAATCACAGCAGCTGGTGGTGTTGATATACAGCTACTTGGTATTGGCCGTAATGGTCATATCGGCTTTAACGAACCATCTTCAGGTTTGACATCACGCACCCGAGTTAAAACACTGACAAAAGCGACGATTGAAGACAATGCGCGATTTTTTGCAGAAGGCGAATATCAACCGCATTTATCAATCACTATGGGTATTGGTACTATTTTAGAAGCCAAAAAAGTAGTGCTTTTAGCAACCGGTGCAAGTAAAGCTGATGCCGTTCACGCCATGGTAGAAGGCCCGTTAATGGCCAAATGCCCAGCTTCGGCTCTGCAACTTCATAAAGATGCTGTGATCATCATTGATAAAGCTGCCGCAAGTAAACTAGAAGATTTAGAGTTTTATCAGCATATTGAAGCTGAGAACCAAAAACTACAAGCGCACCTCGCGACCTTGTAAAATTGTGAGAGAGAATAAAAAAGCCCTGTTTGGGCTTTTTTTATACGTGTAATAAATTGGGTTTATCATCAGCTTATGGTAGTTTTAGCGAGTAAACTATTTTCAAGGAACGCCATGCTGAATTACTCTCAAATGCCATTGGATCGTGCATCAAATCGCCGTAAAGATCCTAAGTGGTTAAAGGCTCAAATGAATTCTCAGAGTCGCTGGTTATTGGTCAATAACAATCAAAGTTTATTTGTTAAAGACAGTCCTGAAGTGTGTTATTTACGCTTATCTCAAGTCGATCACCTCGATTTATCAAAAGGCATTTTATTGGGGTTAGACGACGATAATGTGGCTCACTTTGCTTTAGATGTCAGCCATGAACCAGACTCACTCATTGAGCCTATGCTCAATGGCGCTGAGTTTGTTGATATTCGCAAGTTAGGCCCACAAGTTGAGCTTAAACAAGGGTCTATTGCAGCACTGGCAAGGGGCTTATGTTTTTGGCACGCAACACACCGTTTTTGTGGGCGTTGTGGTCATGAAAATAATATGGTTGAAGCAGGGCATTCGCGTTTATGTGAAAACCAAACTTGCCAGCATCAAACTTTTCCGCGTACCGATCCTGCCGTGATTATGATCGTGACTAAAACCTTTTCAGACGGAGTTGAGCGCTGCTTGCTAGGCCGTCAAGCAAGCTGGCCAGAAGGCGTTTTTTCAACACTTGCGGGCTTTGTTGACCCAGGTGAAACACTAGAGCAAGCCGTGGCTCGCGAAGTTATGGAAGAAGCTGGTGTTGCGGTGACAGATATTCAATATATCGCTTCACAGCCTTGGCCTTTTCCGTCATCAATTATGTTTGGCTTTATGGCCACAGCGGTTTCTGAAGATATTCAGGTAGATAAAGACGAGTTAGATGACGCAAGATGGTTTAGCCGCGCTGAACTTAATGAATTCGGCCAATGGCATGAACAGGGTAGTCATCTTAAACTAACCCGACAAGATTCTATTTCTCGATTTTTGGTTGAGCACTGGCGCAACCTGTAAAGTACAGCTTGGATAAATTATGACAAAGACAAATAAAAATACCCAAATCGTCTCTGCAGGGCGTAAAAAAGCGTACACACAAGGGGTTGTGAACCCTGTGGTACAACGTGCATCAACTGTGGTATTCGATTCAGTGGCTGATTTAAAAGCTGCGGCGAAGAAGCGTGGCGACAAAACGTTATTCTATGGCCGTCGTGGTACGACGACACATTTTGCTTTGCAAGAAGCGATTGCTGAACTAGAAGGCGGTGAAGGCTGTGCGCTTTACCCATCAGGTGCGGCCGCAATAAGCAATGCGCTGTTATCGTTTGTGAAAACGGGCGATCATATTTTAATGGTGGATACTGCCTACGAACCTACCCGGGATTTTTGTGACAAAATACTGGCTGGATTAGGGATTGAAACAACCTATTACCCGCCGGGAATTGGCGCAGGTATTAGTGAGCTTATTAAAGAGAACACGCGCGTATTGTTTTTAGAATCACCGGGCTCAATCACCATGGAAGTGCAAGATGTGCCTGCAATGGTTGCTAAGGCAAATGAGCGCGGTGTTATGACTATGTTAGATAACACCTGGGGTAATGGCCTGCATTTTAGACCGCTTGAGCATGGTGTTGATATTAGTATTCAAGCTGCTACAAAATATATTGTTGGTCATTCAGATGTGATGATGGGTGTGGCGGTCGCCAATAAAAAGTATTGGCCAACCCTTCGAGAAAATTCATACCTACTTGGTCAATGTACTTCTGCGGATGATGCCTATTTAGCGCTACGTGGTCTACGTACTATGGCTGTGCGTTTAAAACAGCATGAACAAGCAGCCATTGAAGTGGCTAAATGGCTTGAAACACACCCATTGGTTGATCATATTCGCCATCCGGCCTTTGCAACGTGTCCGGGTCATGAGTTCTTTAAACGAGACTTTGATGGTAGTAATGGCTTATTTTCATTTGTAATGAAGCAAGGTAATCAACAAGCGATTGATGCGTTTTTAGATAGCCTGCACCATTTTAAAATGGGCTTTTCTTGGGGCGGTTATGAGAGCTTAGTCACGGCAAACCTGAGCATGAAAGGGCTTCGCTCAGAAACGGGTTGGTCGCAAGGTCCAGTGATAAGACTTCACATTGGCCTTGAAGATGTAGCAGATTTACTAGCCGACCTTGATCAAGCACTGGCTGTGTACGAAAGCCACCTTTAGGTAAAAGGTTTATACTTTGTTACATAAGACCCGCTTGTCGGGTCTTTTTTTTCTGGTAATTCAAGCTGTTTCAACTTAGTGTAATTCTAATAATAAAATTCATTAAGGATTATGAGTGACGCAGTTACATCCTAAACGTCTTGCACAAATTGCCCAATTTGAGCTGGTACGACTATTTTTGACCAAACGTGGTTTGCTGGCGGTTGCCGCTTTTGCCATTTGTTGGCTACTTATTTTACGCTATCCCATTGCCCAATCTGTGACCTTGATTAGCTCACCTGATTTTGCTGACTTTGCAAGGCAAGCCTTTGGCGCCATTGGCATCAGTAAATTACTTGATTGGCCTGAATCTGAACTAGCTGTTTATTGGCTGATTGCTTTATTTAGTTTCCCAAGCTTTTGTTTGTTTTTATGCAGCGACCAAACTGTGGGCGACAGACAACGGGGTACGTTACGCTTTTTATCACTTAGAGCCACTCGCTCAGAAATTATCATAGGTCGCTTTTTAGGGCAGCTACTCATTTTGGCGGCACTGTTATTTGTTACCTTGATGGCAACCGTTGCAATGCTTGGCTATCGTGAGCCCAGTTTGCTGCTTTCAGGCTTAACGCGAAGCTTTATGTTGTTATTTTATTTGCTTGTTGCGGTTATGCCATTTATTGCTTTGATGAGCTTTTTGAATACCTTTGCGCGTTCATCGCGTCTTGCATTTGTGTTGGCCATTTTGTTCTTTGCCGGCGGTAATATTGTGATTGGCTTACTAACATGGCAATGGCCTGCATTTGAGGTTTTAAATTACATATTTCCGGGCTATCAACTTGATTTAATGGCTGGTCAACGTGCCGGCATCACACTTGCTCTTGGTTTACCACTTCTACAAACGGCAGTGTTATTAATTGCTGGTGAACGAATTTTTGCGAGGAGCTCATTATGACCTTTTTAATTCAAGCACAAGGCTTGTCAAAAAACTACGGGGTTAAACGAGCGCTCGATAACGTCAGCTTTGAAATAAATAAAGGGGCACCAGTGGCGCTGGTTGGTCCAAATGGTGCGGGTAAAACAACCTTATTCAGCTTGTTATGTGGCTATATTTTACCAAGTTCAGGAAAGCTATCGGTAATGGGGCATAACCCAGGTAGTGCGACGTTATTTGGTAAATTAACTGCGTTACCACAAGATGCCCAGCTTGATCCCCGTTTTAGTATTGCGCATCAACTTAACTTTTATGGTCAATTACAAGGGCTCAGTGGCGCGGTTCGTAAAAAAGAAACGGCTCGGGTTTTAGAGCTAGTTGGTTTGTCAGAAGTGGCTAAGCAGCGACCGGATGACCTTTCTCATGGTATGCGTAAGCGAGTGACTATTGCACAAGCTTTAATTGGTTCACCTGAAATAGTGATGCTTGATGAAGCAACAGCGGGTCTTGACCCAATCCATGCCCGTGAGGTTCGAGAGCTGGTAAGCTCTTTAAGTAACGAGGCAACATTTATTTTAAGCTCCCATGACTTAACTGAGCTTGAGCGTTTATGCTCACAAGTTTTACACCTAGATAAAGGGGTATTAAGTGAGCATCAAGCCCGTTCTAGCACACAAGATAACAAACACTTTATTACGCTACAGTTGAATCAACAATATGATGATGTAGAAGCAAAGCTTGCAGGCCTTGCCCATGTACATCATGTTTATATGAGCCAAGCAAAAGAATATGTGATCGAGTTTGAGAAAACAGCTGAGCCTTTTGATATCAATCTTCTACACTTTTGTTATCAACAAGGTTGGCAGTATCGTCAACTGGTGAATGGTCACACACTCGAAAACCAAATTTTTCATAAGGAGAGCTAGTTATGGGTCTATTAAGTGGATTAATGGGTAACGCAAGTGAAGTCGATAATGATGATTTAGAAGAGCTGCTTGCCAATACTCTGATTGATGGTGAAACAGTTCAAAAAGCCTATAAAGTCATTCGTGATATGTTTATCTTTACCAATAAGAGATTAATTATTATTGATAAACAAGGTGTTACTGGTTCTAAAGTTGAAATGTTGAGCATTGCTTACTCAAAAATTACTAAGTTTAGTAAAGAAAGTGCCGGGCATTTTGACTTAGATGCTGAACTGAAAATTTGGGTTGGTTCAGATCCAACGCCAATCAGTAAAGACTTTAAAACAGGAGATAACATTAATGAGGTTTACAGAATTATTAGTGAATTCTCTTTATAAGGTACTGAAATTATAGACTTTAAATTATAAGTTGGCTTTGAATAGAATTATTCGGCCAACTTTTTCTTTACATTTACCGACACTTTATTACAATTAATCAAGTAAAAACAAACGCTTAGTTAAGTTTCCGTTCAGTTTTCTCACGTTAGCATGTGCCCAACTTAGCCATCAGGCTAGTTTTCAACAGCAATGAAACAATGTTAATAGGGAAATCTGTTTATGAAAAAGTTAGCAGTTATTATTTCGAGTATGCTTCTGTCAACTGCCGCGACTGCTGCGGATAGTTACCAATCAATCAGCCATTTAGGATACATGGACACCGATGGCAACGACACAGTAAGTGTTGATTCAACATATTACTTCGCGCCAAAGAAAACGATGGGTCCATACGACCAGTTTGAATACATCAACAAAACAACCAATGTATTTGGTTCTTACTCTGATGACGACTTTGGTGATGTAACTAACATCGGTGGTGAGTACTTCGTACAAGATTTTGTAATCGGTGCGGGTTACAGCAACTACGATTACGGTTCAGACACTGATTTATTCAATGTGTCTGCAGGTTACTTCTTTAATCCTAACCTTCTTTTTAAAGCGACATTTATCGATGTAGAAGACGGTGACAACACTGTAATGTTCGACCTTAAATACAATCATCAGCTTAACAGCACTGATTACTTAGGTTTCACATTCACAGCTGACGATGAGTTTGATTACCGTGCTGTAAATGCAAAATACTTCATGGATCTTCAACAAGGTAACTACTTAACAATTGAAGGTACTATTGCTGATACAGATGATAGCGGTAGCTCTTGGGAACTAGGTTCTAACTACTACTTCTCTAAAGCAACATCAGTATTTGTAACGTTTAACAAAGAAGATGACTACAGCTTTGGTGCACAGCACTTCTTTAACAAAAACGTTGGCTTAAAAGCAGGTTATGCAAACAACTGGGATGACTCAGATTACGATGCATACTTCGCAAACGTAAGCTTACAGTTTTAATCATTAATTTGATGACATAAAAAAGCCCGCATTATGCGGGCTTTTTCGTTTTTATTATTACCAACCACACTGGCGGCCTTTATTTTGCTCATCAAGGTATTTTTGTAACGGTGCAAAGTAATCTAAGATTGCTGTTGCATCCATTTCTTCTTTACCAGTGATAGTGGCAAGGGCTTCTTGCCATGGGCGGCTTGAGCCCATTTCTAACATTGCATTTAGTTTTTCACCCGCCTCAGCAGAGTTGTAAACTGAACAGCGGTGAATCGCTTCTTTATTACCGGCAATTTCACATAAACTTCTGTGGAAGTCGAATTGTAAAATGTGCGCTAAGAAATAACGTGTGTAAGGCGTGTTACCCGGTACGTGATACTTAGCACCTGGATCGAAGTCTGCTTCGCTACGTGCGATAGGCGCTTGTACACCTTGATATTTTTCGCGTAACTCCCACCACGCTTTGTTGTAGTTCTCTGGCGTTACTTCACCTGAGAAAACTTTCCAGCGCCATTGGTCTACTAATAAACCAAACGGGATAAACGCTACTTTGTCTAATGCCATTTTCATTAATAGGCCGATATCTTTAGATTCATCAGGCACTTCGTCTAATAAACCAATTTCTTTTAAATAACCTGGTGTCACAGAAAGAGCAATGGTGTCACCAATCGCTTCGTGGAAACCATCGTTCGCACTTTCTTGATAATAAATAGGTTGCGTGTTGTACGCGCGTTGGTAGAAATTATGACCTAACTCATGGTGAATAACAGAGAACTCTTCACCTGTACGTTGAATACACATTTTAATACGTAGGTCGTCTTTACTATCTATGTTCCATGCTGATGCATGACACTGTACGTCACGATCTTGTGGTTTAGTGAATAATGAGCGCTCATAGAAGGTATCTGGCAATGGTGCAAAACCCATTGATGTAAAGAACTTCTCGGCACCACGTACCATTTTAAGTTCGTCGTAATCGTGTTCAGCTAATAGTTCTGTAACGTCATAACCAGGATCTGCATTCTCTGGTGCAACAACATCGTAAATGTTACCCCAAGTTTGTGCCCACATATTACCTAGCAGGTGTGCTGGGATAGGTTGGTCTTGAGGTACTTTATCTTCGCCATATTTTTCACCTAACTTGGCACGAACATGACAATGTAATGAATCATAAAGCGGTTTAACTTGACCCCAAATACGGTCAAGTTCTTTTGCAAAATCATCGGCTGGCATGTCGTATTTACTACGCCACATAGCGCCTGTATCTGCATAACCTAGCTCTTTTGCACCTTCATTGGTCAGTGCAACTTGTTGCTCATAAAGTGGGCGCATAGGTTTTGAAACTTGACGCCAACCTTGCCATAAATCAAGCAATTCATTGTAATCACGACTCGTTGCCATTTTAGCTGTCATTTCGCCAAGGCTTAAACAGCTACCATCTTCTTTACAGTATTTACCTTTGCCATAAATGCCTCCTAACTCAGCCACTAATTGTGAGAGCTTTGCTGTTTTTTCAGCATCTTGTGGTGCAGGTAAAGTGAGCGCTAGTTTAAGTTTCTCTAGTTTACGACGTGCATCATAATCAAGCTCTAAACTATCGAATTTTGCAGCTTCATTTGCTAGGCGGACTACGGCTTCGGTCATTTTGCGATTTACTTCAGCAGATAATTCAGCTGTATCGTGAGTGATGAAGTTGGCATAAATCCATTCAGCGCGACTTGATTCTAAATATAGTGCGCTTAATTCTTTTTCAGTATCGGCGATAAATTTATCAGCATCTTGTGCTGTTACTTGGCTTGATTTGACTTCAGCAGTTGTTGTTTTAGTGCTCGTAGCGTCGTCATTACAGCCAGTAAGCGCTAATGCACTTGCGACCATTAATGCGCTGATGCTCAGCTTATATGGAGTCTTCATTTTTATTCCCTAGAAGTTTGTTGTTTTTTATTGCTTTAGCATAATAGCAGTGTCTTACTAAACCACAAACAGTGCGTACTAAAACAACTGAAGTTACCGCTGCTTACGTTGTATTTATGGCACGATCAGTCATACTTGAGAAAACTGACTTAAATAAAAGGATTGCACAATGACGACCGTAATTATTTTGCTATTGGTTGCTGTAATTGTGATTTTTGCAGTGAAAGACATTCGCATTAATCTTGTTACGCGGCCCACGTTTAGTATGTTTAAAAAAGTGTTGCCACCTTTATCTCAAACAGAACGCGAAGCGATGGAAGCGGGCGATGTGTGGTGGGATGGTGAGTTATTTAGCGGTAACCCCGATTGGCAAAAATTACACGGTTTTCCCAAGCCTGAATTAAGTGACAAAGAGCGCGCATTTATGAGTGAGCAAGTCGAAACCTTGCTAGCCATGCTTGATGATTATCAAATCGTGCAAAAAGATAAAGACCTACCAAAAGAAGTCTGGGATTACTTAAAAAAAGAAGGCTTTTTTGCTCTAATTATTCCAGAAGAGTTTGGAGGGAAAGAGTTTTCAGCAATCGCTAACTCAACGATTGTAGCAAAAATTGCCACCAAAAGTTTAACTGCAGCAGTTACGGTAATGGTGCCAAATAGTTTAGGCCCCGGTGAGCTGCTTTTACATTACGGTACTAAAGAGCAACAAGAGCGTTGGTTACCAAGCTTAGCTAAAGGTGATGATGTGCCTTGTTTTGCTTTAACAGGCCCTGAGGCCGGATCGGATGCGGGCAGTATTCCTGATACTGGTGTGGTTTGTAAGGGCATGCATAACGGTGAAGAAGTGATTGGCTTAAAACTTAACTGGTCAAAACGCTATATCACCCTTGCACCCATTGCTACAGTACTTGGTCTTGCATTTAAAATGTACGACCCCGATGGCTTATTAGGTGATAAAAAAGAGCTCGGTATTACTTGTGCGCTCATCCCTACAGACCATGAAGGTGTGCAAACTGGCGAGCGTCATTATCCGCTGAACATGGCATTTATGAATGGTACCACCTACGGTAAAGATGTATTTATACCACTTGATTGGATTATTGGTGGTGAAAAGGGGGCTGGTAGAGGTTGGCGTATGCTAGTTGAATGTTTAAGTGCAGGCCGCGGTATTTCGTTACCGGCACTTAGCACCGCAACAGGTCATTTAGCGTCAAGAATGACATCGGCTTATGCAACAGTGCGTCAGCAGTTTGGTGTTTCGATTGGTCAATTTGAAGGTGTGCAAGAGGCACTCGCACGTATTGGTGGCTTGACCTACATGCTAGAATCAGCAAGGTTAATGACTGCTGGAGCGATTGATTTAAAACTGAGCCCTTCGGTTGTTACTGCTATAGCTAAATATCATATGACTGAAATGGGGCGTACGGTAATGAATGATGCCATGGATATTCATTCAGGCAAGGGTATTCAAGTGGGCCCTAATAACTATTTAGCCCATGGTTATATGGGGATCCCCGTGTCAATTACCGTTGAAGGTGCAAACATTTTAACTCGTAACTTGATGATATTTGGTCAAGGTGCGACTCGCTGTCATCCGTTTGTTTTAAAAGAAATGGAAGCAGCCGCAATGGAAGATCATGATGTTGCATTGAAAGAATTTGACTCGTTACTGCTTCAGCACATTCTATTTGCTGCAAGCAATGCAGGCATGGCATTTGTTCATGCTTTAACTCGCAGTTATTTTGCAAAAGCGCCGGTGTGTGGGGCAACCTCGGTGTATTACAAACAATTAAGCCGTATGAGTCGTGGCTTAGCGTTTTGTACAGATTTCGCCATGCTAGTGTTAGGGGGCGAGTTAAAACGTAAAGAGATGATCTCGGCGCGTCTAGGCGACGTGCTTAGCCATTTGTATCTTGCATCATGTGTTATGAAGCGCTACGAAGACGAAGGGCGTCAACAAGCAGATTTACCTTTTGTAAAATACGCGGTTGAGCATTCGCTATTTTGTATTGGTCAAGCATTCGATGGTTTCTTTAAGAACTTCTCTAACCCTGTGGTCAATTTCTTATTAAAACGCATTGTGTTCCCTGTGGGAAATCATTATCACCGTCCTAGTGATGACATTGCTCAGACTATTTGTGAGCATATGAGTAAACCAGGCGTCTTTAGAGACAGACTCACACACCTTTGTTATGTTGATGAAAATGCAGGCACCGGGGTAATGGAAAATGCGTTTATCGCGATGATTGATACCCATGAAGATTTTAAACAATTACGCAAATGGCAAAAAGAAGGCACGATTGGTCGTCACTTAGAATTGGAAGATGCGATAGCTGCTGCTGCAGATAAAAACCTCATAAATGAAACTGTAGCTACACGAATGAATGAGGCGAACTCGCTTCGCAAGCAGGCAATAGCAGTAGATAACTTTGCGCCTGGGGAGTTGTAGTATAGTAGATATCAATGAAAGCCTTGCTAGTGTAAGGCTTTCATTTTCATACTCTTAGTGAAGACCATTACGTATAATGTTTTCTGCTTCACTGATCGGCATAGGACGGGCCTTGAGAAAACCTTGGCCAAACTTACACTGAGTTTGTTTTAAAATAGCAAGTTGCTGATTCGTTTCAATACCCTCGGCTACAACATCTAATTGCAGAGATTGTGCTAAGGATAAAATCGCATCTACTAATGGGTTTTGTCCTTTACTTAAGTGATCAATGAAGCTTTTATCTATTTTTAAAATGTGGATTGGTAGTTGATGCAAATACCCAAGTGCAGAATAACCAGTGCCAAAGTCATCTAGACATAATTTAACTTCTAGCGGCGATAATCCCTCAATAATTTTAGTCGCAAGCTCTAAATTTCCAATCAAGCCAGACTCTGTGATCTCAATGCAAAGCGAGCCTAAAGGTAATTGATGCTTTGCGTATAATGCGTGTATTTGCGAAACAAAGTCTAAACTTGCAAAGTGTCGTGAGGAAACATTAACAGTGACTCTACCAAATGATAGGCCTTGTTTTGTCCAATTGGCTATTTGTTGCGCAGCTAAATCTAGAAGATGTAAATCTAGATTGATTATTTGACCAGTATCTTCTGCAACAGGAATAAAGTCGGCAGGAGAGACAAAACCTTTGGTTGGATGATGCCAGCGAACAAGTGCCTCAAAACCAACAACCTGTGTATCTTGAATTGTGAATATGGGCTGGTAATAAAGCTCAAACTCATTATGCTCAATGCCATGTTGTAAGTCATTTTCAATGTCGGCATGATTTTTTAACTTTTTGCGCATGGTATTGTTAAATAACTTAACTTGCCCACGGCCTGACGACTTGGCTTCATACATAGCTGCATCGGCATGTTGCAAAAGTTTATAAGCCTTATCATTTGTGCTTTCACAGAATGCTACGCCAATACTGGTTGATGCTTGTAATAAATGACCATCAATATTCAGTGGTTTTGCTAAAGCTGCCTTAATACGCTCAAGAGCATCTTGAACTTGTTGTTTATCGGTAATGTTTTCCATGAAAATGGCAAATTCATCTCCACCTAATCTAGCAAATGTATCTGTATTTCGGATCGTACCTTGTATGAGCTCGCAGATTTTTACTAAAAAATGATCTCCCACTTCATGGCCGAGTGAGTCATTGATGCTCTTAAAACGATCAAAATCTAAATAGAGTAGAGCATGGTGTGTGCCTTTATTTGCGCGTGCTAAGCGCAAAATACCATGTTTTATTCGTTCGATGAGGAGCGATCTATTTGCCAGTCCGGTAAGTTCGTCATGTAATGCACGATGTTCTAGCTCCTGACGTGATAACTGCCTGTCGATTGCCATACTGATTTGGCGGCTGACATAAGTAAGTAAAGCACGGTCATGTTCATTATAGTGGTAGTGTTTACTGTAACTTTGAACTGCAATGACTCCACTTATTCGATCATTTACTTTAAATGGCACACCAAGCCAAGACTCTGCTTGTCGACCAACCATTTTAAAATGACCCGCATCAATATGTTGTTGAAACGCCTCTTTATTAAACAACAGTGATTTATCGATTTTTAAAAGGTAGTAAGAGGCCGTATCTTTTAAGAGTTCTTTAGAAATTTTAGTATGTGCATTAGAACGGACACCTTCTTCGATAATATAAACTAAATCTAAAACATCACTTTGTTTATCATATAGCCCAATGAAAAAGTTATCTGCTCTGAGTAACGAGGTGATAATGCTATGTAAAGACTCAAAAAAGCTATCGAGTTCACTTGACTGATAAGTAAGGTTGGCGATTTGCAACATGCAATTTTCCAACTTTTGAGCATCGTTCAATTGTTTTACTGTTTGCTGAAGGTTTTCTACAGTTCTGACTTGATTTAACTTTGCACTGAGTAAATGTGCGACTGTAGATAAAATTTCTAAATGGGCGTCATTAAAATAGTTTTCTTGCGGGTGCTCGCAATCAATAACACCTAATACCTTTTCTTTATATACTAAAGGAACACAGAGTTCAGAAAGTGCAGGGCGGGCATCGGCAATATAGCGTTCGTCTTTTGTTACATCACCAATCATTAACGGTTTACCGGTTGAAGCAACATACCCTGTAATACCTTGCTCAAAACTAATTTCGGTGCGCACAATATGGTATGTATCGTCTGCGAGAGTGGTTCCCATAGACGCAACTTCTCTTAATGTACGAGACTCATCATCGACTAAAAATATGACACATTCTATAAATCCAAGCCTGCTTACTACTTGCGAAGTTACATACTCTAATAATTCTTCAACAGTATCTAATTGCATTAGCGATGAAGAGAATTGATTAATAATATGGAGTTGGTCAGTTTTGACCTCAAGTGCAAACGCTGTATCTAAATTCTTAGACATAGAAGGAAAAGTAACCCAAATGTTTTATTAACTTATTACGTTAACCTACTATCAAACTATCTACAAAGTTATTTTCAAAAAAAACAGCAACTGGTGTAAACTAGGCATCTGAACACAAACTTCAAAAAATAACTTCGTTATTTGTATAAAGTTTGCGCTATCCCTCTAACTTTAGCCGTGGAAACCAGCAATGTCAGATATAAATAAGATTGAAACACTAACAATTACCCGCCCAGACGATTGGCATATTCATTTACGTGACGGTGATCAGCTAACCGATACTGTGCGTGATGCAAGCCGCTATATGGGGCGCGCGATTATTATGCCAAACCTTGTTCCACCGGCCACATGCACTGACAGTGCTTTATCATATTATGAGCGAATTAAAGCCGCAGGCCCTCAGGGTGATTTTGAGCCTTTGATGGTGCTTTATTTAACGGACAAAACCTCACCAGAAGAAATCAAAAAAGCAAAAGCAACGGGTAAAATTGTTGCGGCAAAATTATACCCTGCGGGTGCAACAACTAATTCAGATTCAGGTGTCACATCAATCAAAAATATTTATCCAGTACTTGAAGCGATGCAAGAAGTGGGTATGTTATTACTAGTGCACGGTGAAGTGACAGATTCATCAATTGATATCTTTGACCGTGAAAAAGTTTTCCTCGATACAATTTTAGCCGACGTAGTAACTGACTTCCCTGAACTTAAAATAGTACTTGAGCATATTACGACTAAAGATGCCGTAGAGTTTGTTAATAACGCACCTGATAATGTAGCGGCGACAATCACAGCTCACCACTTACTTTATAACCGTAACCACATGCTAGCGGGCGGTATTCGTCCACATTATTATTGTTTACCAATTTTAAAACGTAATATTCATCAGCAAGCATTGATTGCTGCAGCGACAAGCGGTAGCAAAAAGTTTTTCTTAGGCACAGATTCTGCGCCTCATTATAAAGATAAAAAAGAAGCAGCGTGTGGCTGTGCAGGTGCTTACACAGCACATGCAGCGATTGAATTATATGCTGAAGCATTTGAAGAGGCGGGAGCCTTAGATAAGCTGGAAGGTTTTGCGAGCCATTTTGGCCCTGACTTCTACGGTTTAGAGCGTAATAAAGACACGATCACACTGGTAAGAGAAAGCTGGACTGTTCCTGCAAGTTACAAACTAGGAGACTCTGAGGTAGTGCCGATCAAAGCTGAAGCTAACATGGATTGGCAAGTTAAGTAAGCGAGCTTACTGTTAGCTAATATTATTCAGAAGCCCAACATTACGTTGGGCTTTTTTATTATTTTTTAATTGTTTAGAAATATGCCTGTCATATTTAAAAGTTTAGCCGTTGACCTCAAAATAATTTTCGATTAATAGAGCTAAAAGCTATTTAATGTGTTAGTCTTAAATTGCTTTGAGTTTTTGCGTATAGAATTTACGGATAATGTGCGGCTTGTTCGGTTACCGGTTGGTTATTGGTTCTTCCTGTACTTTACCCCCTAGTTTTTGGGCATTCACTCAGGGAGGATAGAGCCATTATGGCTGAATTTTAATAATTGACTTACAGGAAAATTTGGTATGTCAAACACGGTTACTGGTAAAGTTAAGTTCTTCAACGAAGCAAAAGGCTTCGGTTTTATTGAACAAGAAAATGGTCCTGATGTATTTGTACACTTCAGTGCTATCACAGGTACAGGCTTCCGCACTTTAAGCGAAGGCCAACAAGTATCTTTCGGCATCAAACAAGGTCAAAAAGGCCCTGAAGCTGAGAACGTAGAAGTAGCATAATTCGTTATGCGAAACTAAGTATTTTGGTGAAACAGTTTCTGTTTCACCAAAATTCATTTATACCTCTTATCAACTTTCTCTACCTCATTCATACTACGGTTTCTCCTAAACCATTTTTTACTACTTCTATATAAATAATCCCTTTGTACCTCATACTTGGTAGTCTGTACCGAATTATTAATCCCCCAAAGGCATTGTCTCGGGTTTTTTTAGTCAGACATTAAGCTAAAAGTTCGATAACAATCCTCTAAAAGCTACTCTCCATAACTAAAGTATTATATGCTTCATAGACGGGATTTACTCAATGCAACATTGACTGTTGTATTGGCTAGTAGTTTTGATCAACAGGTTAAGTTACCTCTTTTTTATAATGTTTGAGATATTTTCAACAATCTCAAAATTACCCGCTAAACTTAAAGTATGCACAAGTGGAATAAATTCTGAGTAACTTATACTTGTTTGATGAAATATAATGAAGGTTCGCTAATCGATGAGCATAGGAAACAATATACTTTTGGTAGACGACCACCCAATGGTTGCAACAGCAATCAAGATGGTACTATCAAAGTCAACTCTGGTTAATGAAGTAAAAGCTGTTGCGAGTCAAAAGGAAGCATTACAGTTTTTAAAAAGTAATAATGTCGCGCTAGCTATTTTAGATATCGAATTAGAAGATTCAGATGGCTTTAGTTTATACAAACGTGCAGTTAGCAGTGGCTTCTCTGGTAAAGTGCTATTTTTATCAGCAAAGCAAGATAAACACATTATTCGAACAGCGGCTAAATTAGGTGCGCAAGGTTTTGTTAACAAGGCTGAAAGCTTAGAGGATATTTCATCTGCAGTAGAGATGATTTTAAGGGGTTATACCTTCTTTCCTCAAGAGCATTTAATAGCATCTGAAAAAGATATTGATGAATTACTGACAGAGCGAGAGCTTGCAGTGATGAATTACTTACTACAGGGCCTCTCAAACAAAGATATCGGTGAAAAGCTGTTTATTAGTAACAAAACAGTAAGTACGTACAAGACAAAAATCTTTGAAAAGCTTGAGGTTGATTCAATTATCTCTTTAGCAAAGCTTGTTAAAGACCGCGCCATATTTTGAGACTCTCACCCTTAGCGGTGAGAGATAAATTCTCGCTCATCCTTGTGTTTAGTAAGGCAATTGTGCATTTACTAAACATTGCCTACTGATGAGTGCATAAAAATTCTGCAAATTAGATTTTTTAGATCACTAAATAGAATTTTTTTTTAAATTTTCTTATGCCTTTTCTGGTTTTATTAAATGTTACATTTATGTTTAAGGTTGAACCCAGCATGAACGTGGTGTTTGCTAGTAAAGGGCTTTAGAACCTTCCCTTTGGTGGGTCTGTTATATTTTTGTTAATTGATTGTCCGAGCTATTTTCCTATCAACGACGAGTTACCAAATTTTTCGGACGAAAGCCGAACATCAAGTTGACAGACTCTGATGCATTTAGCATTATTGGAGGGTTGATATCTATTAAAAGATATCAGGGTTGTCTTCTTCGGAAGGTAATTAAATTATAAAAGTAACATTACTTAATTGGTTGGGAACTATGTCTGTTAAAATCAGAAAGAGTCTTGTAGCATCAGCGTTGGTTGGCGCTTTTGCATTTGCAAGCAGCAATGTGATTGCAGATCCTTTGAAAGATGTGCAAGATGCAGGTCAACAAATTCAAAAGGCTGCTGTTAAGTCTCAAACTAAAATTGACAATGTATATGGTCAAACTCAGGAGCTAATCGCTGAGTACCGTAGCGTTGTTGACGAAACTGAGCTAATGAAGGTGTATAATGATCACGTAGCACGTTTGGTCGCTGACCAAAACGCGTCTATCGAATCGTTTGACCGTCAAATCGCAACAATCGATAACACGAAACAAAACGTTGTGCCTTTGATGTATCGCATGATCGATACGCTTGAGCAATTCATCAAAGCGGACGTTCCGTTCAATCTTGAAAACCGCCTAGCACGTGTTGAAAGACTACGTGACATCATGGCATCAGCTTCAGTTACTACATCTGAAAAATTCCGCCAAGTTCTTGAAGCTTACACTGTTGAAACTGCATACAGCTCAGCTGTTACAGCTTCACAAGGTACGCTTGAAATTGATGGTAAAAACATCAACGTAGACTTCGGTCGTTTAGGTCGTATCACTTACGTAGCACAGTCTTTTGACCTTAAGCACGCGTGGGTGTGGGATAACAACACTAAACAGTGGAAAGAATTAGGTGAAGAATACCTAAAACCTGTTAAAGAAGTTATCCGTATGGCGCGTAAACAAGCGACATTAGAACTTGTTAAACTACCAATCTTTGGCGCGGAGTAATCAATAATGAAGAAACTATTTAAAGGTTTTGCTGTTGCAGCAGTACTATCTGTTTCTGCAGGTACCGCGCTTAATGCACACGCAAACACTGATGCTTTAGACAAAATTCTTGAGCAAGTTAAGCAAGAACGTATTTCTGAAGGTAAATTAAACAAGCAACGTGAACAAGAGTTCCTTTCAGCTCGCGCTGACAAGCAAGCGTTACTTAACAAAGCAAAAAGCGACCTAGCTGCTGAAAAAGCACGTGGTGACCGTTTATCAAAAGAATACGCACAAAACGAAAATACTTTAGCTGAGAAAGAGCAAGCTCTTTTAAATGCTCAAGGTACGTTAGGTGAGATGTTCGGTGTTGTACGTCGTGCAGCTGCTGATGCAATCGGTTCAATCGAAGCATCACTTGTTTCTGCTGAAAAACCAGGACGTGCTGAAGTACTTCGCTCACTAGCTGCTGCGAAAGAGCTTCCAACTGTACGTGAACTTGAAGAACTTTGGATTTCTCTTCAAACTGAAATGACTGAATCAGCTAAAGTTTCAACTTTCGAAACTGAAGTTGCAGGTCTTGACGGTTCATCTTCAATGAAGAAAGTAACGCGTATTGGTAACTTCAACTTAGTTACTGACAACGGTTACTTAATCTACTCTCCAGAAACTAAAGCGATCCAACCTCTAGGTAAGCAACCTGATAGCTACATCCTAGCGGGTATCAGCGATTTAGAAAAAACTTCTGCAGATAACTACGCTGGCGTATACATCGACCCGACTCGCGGCGCGATCTTACGTATCAACACGCAGAAGAAGTCGTTAATGGAATACTACCATCAAGGTGATACAGTAGGTTACATCATCACTGTATTACTTGTTGTTGGTCTACTTATCTTCATCGTTCGTTTCCTTGATCTTGCGCTTACTAGCACTAAGATTAAGAGCCAGCTTAAAAACCTTTCTACTCCGAATACAAACAACCCACTGGGTCGTATTCTTAAGGTTTACGCTGACAACAAGAATCAAGACGTTGAAAACCTTGAGCTTAAACTTGACGAAGCAATTCTACGTGAAACGCCTCGCATCGAAGCTGGTATCAACATCATCAAGATCTTGGCAGCAATCGCTCCATTACTAGGTCTACTAGGTACGGTTATCGGTATGATCCTAACGTTCCAAACAATCACATTGTTCGGTACAGGTGATCCGAAGATCATGGCTGGTAACATCTCTCTAGCACTTGTTACTACTGCGCTAGGTCTAATTGCAGCTCTACCACTTATTCTACTTCACTCAATCGTTGCAAGTCGTAGTAAGTCGGTTTTACATGTCCTTGATGAGCAAAGCGCTGGTATTATCGCTGCTCACGCGGAGAAGGAGAAAGCCTAATGCTAGTCCTGATGGAGATCTGGGAATCTATCAGGGATTTTGTTGGCACAGGCGGCCAGGTTTTATACGTGGTCGCGATAGCACTCTTTCTTATGTGGGTTTTAATGATTGAGCGCTATTGGTTCCTACTAGCTGAGTTTCCTCGTATGACGAAGAACATTGTAGCTCAGTGGGATGCCCGCCAAGACACTACGTCTTGGTACGCACACAGAATCCGTGAAGCATGGATTTCTGAAGCGTCTGAAAAATTAGATCAGCGTATGTTGTTGATTAAGACATTGGTAGCTATTTGTCCTTTAATCGGCTTACTAGGTACAGTAACGGGTATGATCGCGGTTTTCGAAACCATGGCTACTCAAGGTACTGGTAACGCACGTTTAATGGCATCAGGTATTTCAATGGCAACAATCCCAACAATGGCTGGAATGGTTGCGGCACTATCTGGAGTATTCTTTAGCTCACGCCTTGAGGCAAGAGCGAGAATGGCGAAAGCTAAACTTGTAGATAGCATGCCTCATCACTAGAGAGAGAATTAAATATGGCACGTAAACAACGTTTTCGTGAAGAAGAAGAAGCAGCGGTTGACATGACGCCAATGCTTGACATCGTATTTATCATGCTTATTTTCTTTATCGTAACTACATCGTTCGTTAAAGAGGCTGGTATCGAAGTCAATAAACCTAAAGCAGCTGCAGCTACGAAGCAAAAAAATGCAAACATTTTTGTTGCTATCCGTGCTGACGGTGCAATCTGGATTGATAAACAACAAGTAGACGTTGAGCGTGTATCAGCTAAACTTGAAAGTTTATTAGCAGAACAACCTACTGAAGTTGTAATTTTGCAAGCTGATAAAGAAGCAAAACACGGCGTAGTAGTTAAAGTTATGGACCAGATCAAAGCGACGGGTGATAACCTTAAAATTTCAATAGCTGGAGATCAGTAATGATTCGTTTTCTGTTTTCACTGATTGCAGGTGGGGCAGTTACTTTCGGCTTGTTCTACTTCATGGCGTACCTCATCTCCGGTGGAGCTGATCGTGCGACTGAACAAAAAGAACAGATTGTAGTCGAAATTATGACGAATCCGCCTGAATCTAAGGTGCAGGAGAGGAAGCGTGTTCCGCCTCCGCCTCCGCCACCGCCAAAGCAGCCGCCTAAACCGCAGCCGCCTCAGCCGGAAAACAGCAACCCAAATACTGGTGGTTTGTCATTTAATATGCCAAGCATCGATGTGGGAAGCACAGCTGGTGGCCTAAGTGGTCCTGGTGCATTTGGACGTGATGGTGATGCTACACCTATCGTTCGTATTGAACCAAAATACCCAACGCAAGCAGCGCGTGATGGTAAAGAAGGTTGGGTTCAACTTTCATTCACTATCAACGAAGTAGGTGGTGTAGAAGATATCGAAGTGATCGATGCAGATCCTAAACGTATCTTCGACCGCGAAGCTAAGCGAGCGTTATCTAAGTGGAAATACCGTCCAAAAGTTATTGATGGTAAGCCACAAAAGCAATTTGGTCTTCAAGTACAACTAGACTTTAAACTTAATCAAGGCAACTAAGGAGGCGAGTAATGAGAAATTTATCTAAAGTAACTGCTCTTGCGCTTCTTATGTCACTTTCGGGTGTGGTATTTACTGCACCTGCTTTAGCGGCGCCAGACTACGCGAAAATTGAAGAGCGTAAAAAAGCAAAAACTAAAGTTATGGGTGAGCGCGTTGGTAAGAAAGTAATTAAAGCGTTTGACTTGTACAATGAAGAAAAGCTTGACGAAGCCATTGCATTGCTTAAAGAAATTGATGCATCGGATGACTTCGACAGAGCAACTGTTGACCGTTATTTAGGTCAAATGTACGCTCAAAAAGAGCAGTACCAGTTAGCTATCAAGCACATTCAAGCAGCTGTTAAACCTGATGTTTTAAACTTTGCTGACCAAGAGCAAGGCCTAAAACTATTAGGTGACATGTACGCAGGTACAGAGCAATATGCAAAAGCAAAAGAAGCTTATGCAGCTTGGATGGACTTCACAGGTGAGGAAGACGACAAAGTTTATACACGTATTGCACAAGCAAACTACGAGTTAAAACTTTATAAAGACGTACTTCCTGCTGCAAACAAAGCAATCGAATTGGCAAAAGAGCCTGCTAAAGCCTCTTACCAATTAAAGCTTGCTGCCTATTTTGAACTTAAACAGTACAAAAACATGGTAGAAGTAGCTGAAGAGATTGTTCGTGTTTGGCCTGAAGACAAAAAAGCCTGGGTTGGTTTGGGTAAATATTACCTACAAACCGAAGACTTCAAGAAAGGTCTTGCGACCATGGAAGTTGCCTATAAAAATGGCTATTTTGAAAATGAAGTTGAATACAAAGTACTTTCTAACTTCTATTCGTTAAACGATATTCCTTACAAAGCAGCAGTTGTGCTTGAAAAGGCAATTAACGAAAATAAAGTTAAGCGTAATAAGCAAAATATCAGTGCAGTGGCATCTAACTACCACCGCTCAAAAGATATTGAGAAAGCAGCTAAATACTATGAAGAAGCGGCTAAATTTGATGATGATGCAGAGCTTTACCGCAAAGCAGGTTCATTACTTTTACAATCGCAAAACTATAGTGCAGCCGTTGTTCGTTTGAACAAGGCATTAGAGTTAGGTTCTGATAAAAAAGGAACTATCTACTCTGACCTAGCTGAAGCTTATTACTACCAAGAGAAGTACAAGCAAGCTTATAACGCTATCACTAAAGCAATGGACGATCCGCGTACGCGTAAATTCGCGAAGAGCTGGTCAACCTTCATCAAAGATAAAGCGAACCGTAATGGCGTGAAAATCTAATTGATGTTGTTTTAAATTAAAAAGCCCCTCTGGGGCTTTTTTTATGGAATTTTATAATGCTAAGACAGATCGTATTTTTACTTGTCGCAAGTGTGATGATAACAGCTTGCTCAGAGCAACCTCCTCGTTTCAATCACTTTGATGAAGGCCAGCAAGCACTCAGTAACATAAATAACTTACTATCTAATCAATCAAGCTCAGATTCGGTAACAAGTTGGCCTTTTTCGAACGAGTATTTACAAGCTCGTCACCTCAATTATCAAGGCTTGAAAAGCATCGCGCTAGATGAATCGCAACAGGCGCAATTAAATTACCTGATCATCGCTGAGCGTTATCCAGAACGTTATTTTGTTTGGCCAGAGCAGCGCGATGTTGTTAGTCGTGCTATTAATAAAAAAGATTATTCTGCTCAAAAATTAGCTACGTGGTTGGAATTAGTACAAACACAATTAATGCAAGCAGAGGAAAGTAGTTTAAAACTAAATAAAATTGAGCTTAAGTTGTTACATTCAATGGTGCAAAACCACCTAAATAATAATGATGATGAAGTGGTACACTCAGCACTTTCAAAGCTTGAACAATATTTATCTCAATACACACCACGTAGCAAGTTAGGTTTAGTGGGGCTTGCAAATGGTAAAGATTGGTACCAGAGCAAGTTGAATTACTTTGGAGCGAAAACGCAACCTCCTCTGACGTGGCTTAGCAATATTCAGTCTCAATTAAAGCAAATAGCGATACACAATGTGGCGTTTCATTTACCGACGTCACACAGTACTCCTCTAGTGATGCAGTTTTTTAGTCAAGATGAGAATGTGGCGGGTCTTGACTGGCAGCTCGAATATCGAGACCCTTTACAAAGTAAGCGCGAGTTATCAGCGGGCGAGCAGTATTTTTGGTTAGTGATGATGGAAACAGATCTTGGTATTCATTATCACACTTGGAGTGAACAGCAAGCGCGAGTAAATCTAATAAAGCGTTTGGGGGTGACGAAACAAGAAGCTGATTGGCTTATCGAAGATATTATACTTTATCCTGCAACGAGCTTTATATTTTCTTCATAATACCTTGCTGCGCTCTAAGGAGCGCAGCTTCTACAGCGTTGGCTAGCAGGGTCTGCTAATAAGCGTTCATCATCAATTTTTTCTTCGCAATCACAACAATAGCCATATTGCCCAATGTCTATTTGGCATAACGCCGCCTCTAGCTTTTCGAGTCTAGAAATTAAAATTTGATATTCAGGACCCAGCTTATTTGAGGTTAATTCTAGCCAATCTGCAGGAGGGGTTTCGCTTAACTGCGAAAGCAATTGTTGGTGATAGCCTTGATCAGAATTAGTTAGCATATCGAGTAAACGTTGTCTAACCTGCGCAAGTTCTGCAGATAACTTTGTTTGAATTTCAGTATTGTTCATCGCGTTTATTCCAAGTGGGCAATACTGACATTATCAAACAAAACAAGTTAGCTAGTTATGATTTGCATCAATACTCGGCGCTTTGGCATACTTTCTAAGTACATCTGCAACTTCATTTTTGGCTTTTAAACGCCTAATCTCATCAAAAAGTGCGTTGGCCTGTGGGTACTGGCGTTTTAGGTATCCAAGCCACTGCTTGGTTCGAGAAGCAAAATATTTCTCACACTTGCTTTCATCTTGATGCATAGAAGAGTGAATAATATGGTAAATCACATGCTCCCAAAGCATCGGAGTATACTGCTCATTTTCGACATGTGCTTTTATTTGCTTTGCTAAATCAGGCATTGCTAGAGCACCACGACCAAGCATTAAGTCTTGGCAATGACTGCGTTTTTGACACAGCAATGCATCTTCAACTTGCCAAATTTCACCATTAGCAACCACAGCAATGTTTTTATTTTTGATTAACGGAGGGATCTTTTCCCAATATGCCGGTGGATTATATCCATCTCTTTTCGTTCTTGCATGAATAGCAAGACTTGATGCACCCGCACTGACAACAGCATCAACAATTTCTTGGCTGTTGCTATCGTCATCAAACCCTAGTCTGATTTTTGCACTGACCTCATGACGTGGATCAACTGCATCACGTACGGCTTTGATTATTTCGTACATGTGCTCAGGATCTTTCAAAAGTACAGCACCACCTTTACTTTTATTAACAGTTTTTGCTGGGCAGCCAAAATTTAAGTCGATACCATGAGATCCTAAGCGTATTGCCTTGACTGCATTTTCAGCCAATGCATTAGGAACTTGGCCTAGTAATTGAATCCGCACTGGTGTTCCAGCACGGGTATAACCACCGGCTTTTAATTCAGGGCAATAACGATGAAATACACGCTCGGGTAGTGTGTCTTCAACGACACGAACAAACTCTGTAACGCATAAATCAAATCCACCTAAATCAGTGAGTAGCTGTCTCATTTTGAAATCGACAACTCCCTCCATTGGTGCTAAAACTAGTCGCATGATACCTGTATACTAAATAAAAATTGGACGCGTATTCTACCTGCTATTCTATATTTGATAAATCGTAATTTGCTTTATCATCGGTTTCAGAAAATAATTTAGTAATTTTGAAAGTAATTTTCAGTTCGCAGGTCTTGTTTAATAACCCTTTATAAAAAAGAGAGTCGATAATGAACACAGTTAAGAAAAATTCAATTGCATTAACATTAGGTGCGGTTGTGGTTGGTGCGTCAAGTTTTGCAGCCACTGATGCTAACGCTAACCCATTTGAATTTCAGCAAATGCAAGCTGGTTATCAGCTAGATGCTGCTGAAGGTAAATGTGGCGAAGGTAAGTGCGGTGGCGATAAAAAAGCTGAAAAAGAAGGTAAGTGCGGCGAAGGTAAATGCGGTGCAGACAAAAAAGCAGCTAAAGAAGGTAAGTGTGGCGAAGGTAAATGCGGTGCAGACAAAAAAGCAGCTAAAGAAGGTAAGTGCGGCGAAGGTAAATGTGGCGCAGATAAAAAAGCAGCTAAAGAAGGTAAATGCGGCGAAGGTAAATGCGGTGCAGATAAAAAAGCAGCTAAAGAAGGTAAGTGCGGCGAAGGTAAATGCGGTGCAGACAAAAAAGCAGCTAAAGAAGGTAAGTGCGGCGAAGGTAAATGTGGCGCAGACAAAAAAGCAGCTAAAGAAGGTAAGTGTGGCGAAGGTAAATGTGGTTCTAACCACTAAGCGCTCATTTAGCTTTTGAAAGGGCCGTAATGGCCCTTTTTAGTAGGAGGTAGTATGTTAAAAGAATCAGTAGCTGATTTTGGGCAAATTGGCTTAGGTTTACGCCGGGAAATGCTTGATGAAATGCTCATCGATGTTCCTAAGCCTATTGAGTTTTTAGAAGTTGCACCAGAAAACTGGCTAAAGCTTGGAGGGCGTTTTGGTAAACAATTTAACCAGCTAACCGAGCAGCATGCCTTTGTGTGTCATGGTTTATCGTTATCGATCGGCTCACCTGCAGCGCTTGATATTGACTTTGTGAAATCACTTAAAACCTTCTTTAAAGAGCATAATATTCGTTTGTTTAGTGAGCACTTAAGCTACTGTTCGGGCGAAGGGCACATGTACGATTTGATGCCTATTCCGTTTACTGAAGATGCAATTAAGCATGTCTCCTCGCGGATCAGACAAGTACAAGATATTCTTGAACAGCCAATTGCTATTGAAAATGTATCTTACTACGGTGCCCCTGGGCAGCAAATGACTGAACTTGAGTTTACTAATGCAGTTTTAGAGGAAGCTGATTGCCAACTATTGCTTGATGTAAACAATATCTATGTAAACTCTATTAATCATGGTTATGATGCTGAGCAATTCTTAGCAGCATTACCAACTAAACGTATCGCTTATGGTCATGTTGCGGGCCATTACACTGAGGCTGAAGATTTACTCGTTGATACCCATGGTGCGCCAGTTATCGATCCTGTTTGGCAATTGCTTGAAAAAGCCTACGCAGTACATGGAGTTTTTCCTACTTTGTTAGAGCGTGACTTTAATATTCCACCTATGGCTGAGTTATTAGCTGAACTGAAAACTATTGAAGCCCTGCAGCACGCAGCCAATAAGCAAAACCAAGTAACGGTGAAACACAGTGCATAATCATTTTACGCAAGTACAACAAGCGTTTATGGCGCATATTCGCGACCCTGAGAATAATGCTAAGCCTAGTGATGTTGAAGAGCGTCGCATGGCGATTTACCGCGATTTATTTTTTAATAATGTGGATGGTTTTGTCAGCTCTGCATATCCAGTACTTAAAAGTTTATATTCAGAGCAAGCTTGGCACAGACTCGTTAGGCAATTTTTCAGTCAGCACAACTGTAAATCTCCTTATTTTTTAGATATAGCAGGGGAGTTTTTGGCCTTTCTTGCTAATGACTATGAAATGCAAAGTAATGATCCTGCGTTCATGTTAGAGCTTGCTCATTATGAATGGGTTGAGCTAGATGTGTCGGTTGCTAAAAAACTTGCAAATGAAGTTGGCTTATCGGCTCATCAAGTGACAAGTTCCCCATTATATTTAAGTTCACTGGCTCGTAATTTGAGTTATAGCTTCCCAGTTCATACCATCAGTGTCGATAACCAGCCGAGTGAGCCCGCAGCTGAGGCAAGCTATTTTGTGGTATATCGGGATGGCGATGACGAAGTGCAGTTTTTATCAACAAACGAGATGACCGCATTACTACTTAATATTATTGAATCTCAGCCAGGTATAAACTTAAATGATGTATGTCAAGTAGTTGCAGAGCATGCTCCTCAATTTAGCCAAGAGCAGCTTTATCAGGGAGCGCTCAATACCTTAAGTGCCATGGTAGAGCGTGGTATCGTAGTTACTAATACATTGGTTTAAAAATCGGCTAAACCCCTTTATTGATGAGGGCAGTTCGACTATTATGTCCGCCTTATTTTGTCGTGCTTAAATAAAGGTAGTAACTATGTCGAATGATAAAGACTTTAAAGATCCGTTCAATGCAACTTATTTCATTGCGTTTTTAGCTGTATTCGGTGGCATTGGCTGTCTTAACGCTATTCTGGGTTGGATCACATCTTTATCTTAATCTGCGTAAGCAAATTTAAGACACTAGGCTGCACCATGCAGCCTTTTTTGTTGTAGTTAGGTGATTAATTTCGAAACTTGCTACCGACTTTCCACTAAGGTGATGTTATACTCTCGAGCTTTGTTAGATAAACTTTTTGAGCAGTATAATTATGACTCAAGCAACTTCAACGCTCATCAAACAGAGCATTGCAACGATCGCTGATTACCCTAAGCCGGGCATTATGTTCCGCGATGTAACAACTTTAATGGCTAACGCTGAGGCATTTAAAGCAACGATAGACAGCTTTATTGCGGAATATAAAGACCAAGGTTTTACTAAAATCATTGGTACTGAATCTCGTGGTTTTATTTTTGGTGCGCCACTTTCTTATGCTCTTGGTATTCCATTTATTCCAGTTCGTAAACCAGGCAAACTTCCTCGCGAAGTGATTTCACAAAACTACCAATTAGAATATGGTGAAGATACGCTTGAACTTCATACAGACGCTATCGTTTCTGGTGATAAAGTGTTATTAGTAGATGACTTACTTGCCACAGGTGGCACAATTGAAGCAACAGCAAAATTAGTTGCAAAACTGGGTGGTAATGCAACGGATGCCGCATTTGTTGTATCTTTACCTGAGCTTGGTGGTGAACAACGTGTTGCTGATATGGGCATCAAAATCTTAAAGTTGGTTGAATTCGAAGGCGAATAATTAATGAGTTATCAGGTTCTAGCAAGGAAATGGCGACCACAAACCTTTCACGAGTTAGTGGGGCAGTCTCATGTTAAACAGGCATTGGTTAATGCATTAACACAAAACAGACTCCATCATGCCTATCTCTTTACTGGAACTCGTGGGGTGGGTAAAACAACCATCGCACGAATATTCGCAAAAAGCCTCAACTGCGATAAGGGTATCTCTGCTGAGCCGTGCGGCCAATGTTCAAGCTGTACTGACATTGAAGCTGGTCGTTATATTGATTTGTTAGAAATCGATGCGGCATCACGTACCAAAGTAGAAGATACCCGCGAAATCCTTGATAACGTTCAATACGCGCCAACACGTGGTCGTTACAAGGTATACCTAATCGACGAAGTTCACATGCTGTCAAAGCATAGTTTCAATGCATTACTAAAAACATTGGAAGAGCCACCAGAGCATGTGAAGTTTTTATTAGCGACAACCGATCCGCAAAAACTGCCCGTGACGATTTTATCGCGTTGCTTACAGTTTAATTTAAATGCTTTGTCGCAATCAGAAATTCATGATCAGCTTGCCCATGTTCTTAATCAAGAACAGCTAAGTTTTGATGATAAATCGCTGTCAATTTTAGCGAAAGCAGCTGATGGTAGTATGCGTGACGCACTGAGTCTTACAGACCAAGCAATTGCGCAAACCAATGGCAATATTAATCATCAAGCAGTGCAAACTATGCTTGGCTTAATGGATACCCAATATAGCCAAACCATGTTAGCAGCGTTACTGTGCCAAGATGGCGATGCATTACTTCAAGAAGTAAAAGCAGTGGTTAGCCGAAACCCTAACTTTGTAGCCTTGCTCGACGATTTAATCGCCCTGACGCACCTTATTCAGCTTGTGCAACTCGTGCCTAGTGCAGCGGCACTTGATGAGACTAACCGTGATTTTATTGAGCAAGTGGCACAAACAACTGATGCACAGCAAATGCAGGTGTATTACCAGTTGTTATTAAATGGTAAAAAGGATTTGCAATGGGCACCCGATGCTAAGCTTGGTTTTGAAATGATCATGTTGCGACTGCTCGCATTTCAACCAACGCAATTTGCACAAAGCCAAACACCAACGAATACCCAGCAGCAGGTTAAACCAAGTGGTGCTGGTGCACTACGTGATATTTTAAAAAAATCAACGGCGCAACGTGAGCAAGCAGCTTCAGAGCAAGTATCAGTAGCACAAAGTTCAGAGCATACAACTTCTGTGCCTTCAGAGCCTCAGCCAACACAAGCTGAACCTGTTGAAGCCGAGCCTATTCAAGCAGCCAAAGCAGAAACAGCACATAGCCATGAGCCTGCTCAGCAAGTTGAAGCAACAGCAGTAGAGCAGCCTAATGTTAATCAACAGCCTCAGCAACCCGCTCAGCCAGCTGAAACTGAAGTCAAACCAGCGCCACAACAGCAGAGTAGCTCAGAGCACATTCCAGCAGCTGATTATTCTTCACCAGAGTACTCTACATCTGACTATTCTTCGCAAGACTATATGGATGAGTACGATGCACAAATGGATTCATCACTTGCTGCGCAATATGATGATGTGATGAATAGCGCTTATGATCAGGGCTTTAGCGCAAATGAAGCACCTGCGCCTCAGCAACAGCAAACTGCACCCGTACAATTGCAACAACAGCAAAGTCAGGCGCAATCGGCCATTGCTCGTATTTTACAAGACCGCAATATCTCAGGTGCTGGTCGCTTAAGTGGTGCGGCAACGCAAACGAATGTTAAAGCAGAACAACAGCCCGAAGTTAAGCCAACATTAGAACCGCCAGCGCAACAAAGCACAGCCACGACCAATATTCAGCCTCAGCAGCAAGCAATGGCTGCTGAAGTAAAAAAGCCCATCCCCCAGCAAACGGGGGAGAGCAGTAATAAAGTAAAAAAAGTCGACTTTCGAGAAAAGCATCAAACAATCACTGAAAACCTAGCGCCTGAATTGCTTGAGCAAATTAACCCGCAAAAAGTGCCAGAGCCAGTAGCTGAAGAAGCCAGTATTCCGGTTCCAGATGATTTTGAAAGCCCGATCAGCAGTATTAAATTTGCACACGAACAAGACGAGTGGGCGTATTTAATAAAGCGTATGGGACTTGGTGGCCGCATGCGCCAATTTGCGCTGCATTCAATCTTTACCAAGCAGAATAATCAGTTACATATTGAAGTTGACTCATCACAGCGCCATTTAGACAGCGCAGTGCTTAGACAAAAGCTCAATGCTGCATTAAGTGAAATTTATGGTCATAATGTAGAGCTTAGTATCGAGTTTGCTGATGGCGTAATTGATTCACCGTATTTGATTCAACAAAAAATTGATGCGGGACGTCATCAACAAGCGATTGATGTAATAAATAGCGATGAAAATATAGTGCAATTTCAGCAGTTATTTAGCGCTATAATCGATGAAAACAGTATTCAGGCATTGTAATTAGTTGCAATAGCCCTTATCTTCATGCCAATTAAAGTAGTTTAGAAAGAGAGACAGTTATGTTTAAAGGTGGAATGGGTAACATGATGAAGCAAGCGCAGCAAATGCAAGAGCGCATGCAAAAAGCCCAAGAAGAAATCGCAAACCTTGAAGTTGTAGGTGAAGCAGGTGCAGGCCTAGTGAAAGTAACTATGCTTGGTAACCACAATGTACGTCGTGTTGAATTAGATGAAAGCCTAATGGAAGACGACAAAGACATGATCGAAGATTTACTAGCGGCAGCGTGTAACGATGCAGTACGTCGTGTTGCAGAAGAAACACAAGAGCGCATGAGTAAAGTAACTGGCGGTATGCAATTACCACCAGGTATGAAAATGCCATTCTAAGTGATCTTGTATGCAACTATCTCCTAGTTTAACACAACTAATTGAAGCGCTAAGATGCCAGCCGGGCATAGGCCCAAAGTCGGCACAGCGTATCGCTTTTCATTTGCTTGAGCGTGACCGTCAAGGTGGTAAGCAACTTGGCCATGCATTAACCAAAGCAATGGATGAAGTAGGGCATTGTCAATCTTGTCGCACTTTCACAGAGCAAGCTGTGTGCGATATTTGCTCAAGTGTTAAACGCCAAGATAGTGGTTTACTGTGTGTGGTTGAATCACCAACCGACGTACTCGCTATTGAGCAAACCGGTCAATATCAAGGGCTTTACTTTGTTTTAATGGGTCATTTGTCGCCAATTGATGGTATAGGACCAAAAGAAATTGGCCTTGATATCCTTGAAAGTAAGTTGCAACAAGGCGGTATTAATGAGGTGATCCTCGCAACCAATCCAAGTGTTGAAGGTGAAACAACAGCTCACTATATTGCTGAGCTTTGTCATAAGTACCAGGTAGGTGCATCTCGTATTGCGCACGGTGTCCCTGTTGGTGGTGAGCTAGACTTACTCGATGGTATGACGCTGATGCACGCATTTAGCGGACGACGCGCCGTAAATCAAAACTAATACCTGATATGGTATCAAAAGCCTGCTTTATGCAGGCTTTTTTGTAGTTAGCCCCCGAATTTACCCGCTAATTTAATTTTTTGCCTTGAAGTTCCAAAAGCCTACCCCATATATGAGTCATAGTGCAGATTAGACACTTTGTTAATTGGAGATTTACACAATGACTGCAGCACAAAAAGAAACATTAGGCTTTCAAACAGAAGTCAAACAACTATTAAACCTGATGATTCATTCTCTTTATTCTAATAAAGAGATATTCCTACGTGAGCTGGTATCAAACGCGTCAGATGCAGCAGATAAATTACGTTTCCTAGCGCTCTCTAATGGCGATTTATACGAAAACGATGCAGATCTAAAAGTACGTATTAGTGCAAATAAAGAAGCAAACACGGTAACCATTACTGATAACGGTATTGGTATGAGCCGTGAAGATGTGATCAATTCACTGGGTACCATTGCAAAATCAGGCACAGCAGAATTCTTCCAAAACCTAACAGGCGATCAAAGCAAAGATTCACAATTGATTGGTCAATTTGGTGTTGGTTTTTACTCTGCATTTATCGTTGCAGATAAAGTAACCGTGCGTACTCGTAAAGCAGGTGAAAGCCAAGGTATTGAATGGCAATCTGCAGGTGAGGGCGAGTACACATTACAAGAGATTGACAAGCCAACACGCGGTACCGAAATCATTCTACACTTACGTGAAGATGAGAAAGAATTTGCTGATGAGTACCGTTTACGTAGCATCGTAACTAAATACTCAGACCATATTTCTATTCCAGTTGAAATGTATAAAGCAGAAGTACCTGAATCTGAAGGTCCTGATGGTGAGAAAATCCCAACGCAGCCGGGCGAGTGGGAAGGTATTAACCGCGCAACTGCACTTTGGACTCGCGATAAGTCAGAAGTAAAAGATGAAGAGTACAAAGAGTTTTATAAGCACATTGGTCATGACTGGGAAGAGCCACTAAGCTGGGCTCACAACAAGGTTGAAGGTAAAACTGAATATACTAGCTTGTTATACATCCCGAAAAAAGCACCATTCGATTTATGGAATCGTGACCGTCAAACTGGTTTAAAACTGTATGTGCAACGCGTTTTCATCATGGATGACGCAGAGCAGTTTATGCCAAGTTACTTACGCTTTGTGAAAGGTCTACTTGACTCAAACGACTTACCACTTAACGTGTCGCGTGAAATTTTACAAGACAACAAAGTAACGCAAGCGATCCGTAAAGGTTGTACATCACGCGTACTTAAAATGCTTGAGCGTATGGCGAAAAACCGTGAAGAAGATTACCAAACGTTCTGGAACGAGTTTGGTCAGGTGTTAAAAGAAGGTCCAGCTGAGGATATGGCAAATAAAGAAGCCATTGCTAAGCTACTGCGTTTCTCTTCTACACATACTGACGAAAGCACGCAAAATGTATCGCTTGAACAATACATCGAACGTATGAAGCCAGAGCAGGATAAGATCTATTATGTGGTTGCTGACTCATTTGCTGCAGCGAAAAACTCACCACACTTAGAAATCTTCCGTAAGAAAGGCATTGAAGTATTGCTATTAAGCGACCGTGTTGATGAGTGGATGATGAGCTACTTAACAGAGTTCAACGAAAAATCATTCCAGTCAATTACCCGTGGTGACTTAGATTTAGGCAACATGGATGACGAAGAAACCAAAAAAGCGCAAGAAGAGTCAGAAAAAGAAGTAGCTGGTCTAGTTGAACGTATTAAGTCAGCACTTGGCGACAGCGTGAAAGATGTGCGCTTTACGCACCGTCTAACTGATTCTCCAGCATGTGTTGTTGCCGATGAACACGATATGAGTTCACAAATGCAAAAGTTAATGGAATCTGTAGGTCAAACTGTGCCTGAGCAAAAGCCTATTTTTGAGCTTAACCCAGAGCATCAGCTTGTTAAACACTTAAACGTTGAGCAAGATGAAGACAAGTTCAGCCAGTGGTCACATGTCCTGCTTGACCAAGCATTATTAGCAGAGCGCGGTACTCTAAAAGACCCTGCTGGCTTTGTAACTCGCTTGAACAAGCTTATGCTAGATTTAAGCAAATAAGCGTTTTAGCTGAATGAGTTGGAAAAGGGAGCAGTGCTCCCTTTTTTATTGCTGCTAATATAGGCAATTGGTATAAGTTACTTGAGGTATAGCCTCAGTTGTGGAAGAATTCAGGCTCTAAGAACAAAACTCCACTGATCGACCATAATTTAAGATTAGTATCACACAGAGGACAATGATATGCGCATTATTCTTTTGGGCGCGCCGGGTGCAGGTAAAGGTACTCAAGCTCAGTTTTTGATGGACAAATACGGTATTCCACAAATTTCTACGGGCGATATGCTGCGTGCAGCAATCAAAGAAGGTACACCACTTGGTCTTGAAGCTAAAAAAGTAATGGATGCAGGTCAATTAGTATCTGATGAAATTATTATTGGTCTAGTTAAAGAGCGTATCGCTAAACCAGATTGCGAAAAAGGTTTCTTACTAGATGGTTTCCCGCGTACTATTCCTCAAGCTGATGCAATGAAAGAGAATGGTGTGGTGGTTGATCACGTTATTGAATTTGACGTTGCAGACGAAATTATCGTTGAGCGTATGGGCGGCCGTCGTGTACACCCAGGTTCTGGTCGTGTTTATCACGTAGTTTATAACCCACCTAAAGTTGATGGTAAAGATGACATCACAGGTGAAGACCTAATCATTCGTGATGACGATACTGAAGAAACAGTACGTAAGCGTTTAGGTATCTACCACGACCAAACTAAGCCATTAGTTGATTACTACCAAGCTGAAGCAAAAGCAGGCAACACTCAGTACCATAAACTAGACGGTACCCAAGCTGTTGAAGCTGTTAGCCAACAACTTGGTGAGCTATTAGGTTAATTAACCTTTTAGATTCATTAATAAAAAAACCGCCTCAGGGCGGTTTTTTTGTATCTGTTTAACTGTATTCTGATATTACAGTTTCTTCAATGCGGCAATAGCACCGTCATAATCAGGCTCTTTTGAGAGGTTATCGACTAGTTGCTTGTAAACGATGTTATGTTCTTTATCGAGCACAAATACTGCACGAGTTAATAAGCCCATATCTTTGATAATCAAGCCGTAGTTCTTACCAAAGTCACGCCATACAGAATCAGATAAGGTGACGACTTTGTCGATATTTTCTGCTTTACAGAAACGTTTTTGTGCAAACGGTAAATCAGCACTTAATGTGAGCATAGCTATGTTCGGGTACTCAGCAGCTACTTTTTCATTAAAGTGTTTGGTTTGAATGCTACACACCCCCGTATCCAAGCTTGGTACAACGCTAAGCAAAACAGCTTGACCTTGATAATTGTCTAGTGTGACAGGTGTAAAGCTATCATCTACTACTTTAAAATTAGGTGCCTTTTGACCGACTTCAACTCCTTGTCCTAGTAGGGTAACTGGCTTTGACTGAGCTGATACCTTACCAGCATCAAGACTATTTTCTGGTAAGTCATTTGCGTAACTAAACGTACAAACTGCACTGAGTGCAAAAATAAGTGGGCGTAACATAATATAATTCCTTCAAATTAACGCATTTAAGCTGAGTGTATTATACTCATCTAATTGCTCCAAGGTTTACTCTAATTTAAAATTGTAAAAAACGAGCAGTTTGATTAACATGTGTCCGTGCCGCTATTTTTTATGAATTAAAATAAGAATAAAGTTAGCACTCTTAAAGATGGCTAGTAAAAAAGTGTGGGTTTAGAGAGAGTATATGTCAACATCGGTATTAGTTTGTGATGATTCAAAGTTAGCTCGTCGGCAATTAGCGCGCTCTTTACCCGATGATTGGGATATTAAAATTGAGTTTGCTGAAGACGGTGTGCACTGTATTGAGCAAATCAAAAAAATTCAGCCTGAAATACTATTTCTTGATTTAAATATGCCTGAAATGGATGGCTATGAAGTACTTCAAGCCATTCAAGACCAAGATCTTCATGTGCTTACTGTGGTTGTTTCAGGTGATATCCAACCTAATGCTCATCAACGTGTGCTTGAGTTAGGCGCCATTGATTTTATTCAAAAACCTTGCTCTGCAGAAAAGCTTGCTAATATCATTGAACATCATGGTATTAAAGACAAAGCCATGCGTGAGCGTCTATCACACCGGCTGGGCGAACAAGTTGACCCCGATGTACGTGATATCTATCAAGAGCTTACCAATGTTGCAATGGGACAAGCAGGGGACTTGCTTGCACGCTTACTGAATGTGTTTGTAAAGTTGCCTATCCCGAATGTTAATATCCTAGAAGTTAATGAACTAGACATGGCACTGCGTTCTATTGATGCCAATGCGACTACCTCTGGGGTTTGCCAAGGCTTTATAGGCGGCGGTGTTTCTGGTGAAGCTTTGCTGCTGTTAAATGACTCAAGCTTTAAAGAAATTGCGTCACTCATGAACTACGAAGGTGAGCTTAACAACAAGATTGAGCTTGAGTTGCTAATGGATGTGAGCAATATTCTGATCGGGGCTATTTTAAGTGGTCTTTCAAAGCAGCTTGATATGCGCTTTAGTCAAGGGCACCCTGTGGTTCTGGGTCAACATTGTGATGTGTCTGATTTGGTAAAGGCTAATAAATCTCGCTGGCAACGAACGCTGGCGATTGAGATCAGCTATGGCATCGAAAATCATAATATTAATTGTGATTTAATGCTGCTATTTACTGAGGATTCGCTCAAAACCTTAAAATACAAAGTCGCTTATTTACTAGAAGATTAAACTATGCCTGCATCTGATTTTAATATGAATGAACTCCATTGGTTAATGGATATGTTTAATACTGTTGATGTAGGTCTTGTGGTGCTTGATAGGGACTACAAAGTCTGCATTTGGAATGGGTTTATGGAAAACCATTCAGGCTTGTTACCAAGTGCAGTGAAAGACAAAGATTTGTTTGATTTGTTTCCATCAATAGACGAGAAGTGGTTCCGTAGTAAATCAGAGTCAGTGTTCATTTTAAATAATCGCTCTTTTACTATCTGGGAGCAGCAGCCTTATATTTTCCGTTTTAAAAATTACCGCCCAATTACTGGTAAAGCGGATCATATGTATCAAAATGCCACCTTTATTCCTTTAACCACGACCACTGGTGAAGTGTCTCATATCTGTATCATTATTTATGATGTAACCGATGAAGCGGTAAATAAAAAAGAGTTAGAAGAAGCCAATAGTAAGCTTGAGCAAATGAGTCGAACTGATGCCCTTACAAAATTAACGAATAGGGGATATTGGGAAGAAAAACTGCGTAAAGAGTATATGCGTATCGTACGCAGTGGCGGCTGCAGTACCTTATTAATGTTTGACATTGACCACTTTAAAAAGGTCAATGATGAACACGGTCACCGTGGCGGTGATGAAGCGCTGCGTCACATTGCTGATTTACTTAGAAAAACATTACGTGAAACTGATTTGGCAGGTCGCTATGGTGGCGAAGAGTTTGCAGTAACTTTACTGGATACTGATCTCGATGGTGCGCACATTTTTGCTGAACGTCTGCGTTCAATGATTGAGAATTCGTCAATTTATTTTGGGGAAAAACAAATTCAATTAACCGTCAGTATTGGTTTTGCTTGTTTTGACGAAAAGTTCGATCGTTATGAAAAGTGGGTTGAAGCTGCAGATAAAGCTTTATATCACTCTAAAGAAAACGGCCGTAATAAAGTTACAGCGTATTCAGATTTATAACTTAACGGAAAAGGGCGAAACTTCGCCCTTTTTTACACTCCAATTGGTGGTAATACGAGAATATCTGTTTTTAACAGTTTCATGACCTTCTCAGCGGTATTACCGATTAAATGCCCTTTTATGCCCGTGTTACCCACTGACCCCATAATTACTAAATCAGCATTAAGTTTTGCGGCGACACTAGGTATAACTTGTTCAACCACCCCAGCTTTAATCTTGAGTTGCTCTTTTAAATTATGAGCTTCAATTAGTGCACGTTGCGCAACCGGTAATTTTTCATAAGCATTAGTTACCTGCTCATCAGAAAAAACAATCCCTAAATCTCGCAAGAAAGGCGACACATGGACAGTATAGCAGGCAAAAAATTCGCTCTGATAATCCTTTGCGAAGGCAAGGCCGGTTTTTATAATTGCTTCATTTAAACAGTATTTTGTGGCTTTCTCGCTGCCTAAATCGAGCGCGGCGAGTACATTGGTATTGTTACGCCACTTGTTGTCAGCAGCTAGGTAAAGAGGCAGCGGGCTAAATCGAATAAGCTGCCAGTCAAGCTCGCTAAATTGCGTTTGTTCATCAATATGGCGAGTTTTAATTACCATCTCATAATCTGAGGTGGTCACTTCGTTAGCCAGCCACTGCACGGGGCTCTCGTGCCACAGTGTTTGCAATGTGTAACTACCGACTTCTAAATAGTCATTAATTAGCGGACTTAATGAAGTACGCAGTTTCGCTAACTCTTTATCTTGAATAGCCAAAGCTTCATCTGGCGGAAGAGAAAATAAAATGCTACTGGTGTCTTCATAGCTAAAAGCAACAATATCAATATGCTTAACCCCTTTAGCTTTTTGTTTAGCGTGTAATAACGACGTTTTTGCATCGTCGACAGAATCGATGATAACCAGTAACTTTTTATTCATTCGGTTCACTCTGTAGTGTGTCGGGCATCACTTTTTGGGCATTCTCCCAGTAGTGACACTTCCCCTGTTGAAGACTCTTGTTCCAGTTTTACCTTAAAGCCCCATAACCTGTAAAGGTGTTTTAATACTTCATCTTTTGAGTTTGCTAAGGGGATATTGTTATGTGGCACATAGCGTAAGGTCAAAGAGCGGTCACCTCTAACATCAACATCGTAAACTTGAATATTGGGTTCGTGGTAACTTAAATTGTATTGCGCTGATAAACTTTCACGTACTTGGTGATAACCCATTTCATCATGAATTGCACCCACATTTAGGGTGGGTTCTTTTTCATGGTCAATAATAGTAAATAACTTAAAATCGCGGATAATTTTTGGCGATAAGAACTGGCTTATAAAGCTCTCGTCTTTAAAGTTTTGCATTGCAAAGTGCAGCGTCTCTAACCAATCACTGCCGGCATACTCCGGAAACCATCTTTTATCTTCCTCGGTCGGATTTTCACAAATACGGCGAATATCAACCATCATGTTAAAACCAAGGGCGTAAGGATTAATCCCTGAATAATAATTACTGTTGTAAGGCGGTTGGTACACAACATTGGTGTGGCTTTGTAAGAACTCGAGCATAAAGGAATCAGTGAGCTTACCTTCATCATACAGATGGTTCAAAATTGTGTAATGCCAGAATGTTGCCCAGCCTTCATTCATCACTTGAGTTTGTTTTTGCGGATAAAAATATTGCGAAATTTTACGCACAATACGGATTACTTCACGCTGCCATGATTCAAGTAATGGGGCATTTTTTTCGATGAAATATAAAATATTTTCTTGCGGCTCTTCAGGAAAACGGCGCTCACGTTTTTTAGATTCTTGTTGCGAGGTAGGAATAGTGCGCCACAGCTCATTCACTTGTGATTGTAAGTAATCTTCGCGCTCTTGCTGGCGTTTTTGTTCTTCATAAAGCGAAATACGTTGTGGGCGCTTATAGCGATCCACACCGTAATTCATTAATGCATGGCATGAGTCGATGAGATTCTCGACCTCATTAATGCCATATTTTTCTTCGCATTTGGCAATGTAGTTTTTTGCAAATAATAAGTAGTCGATGATTGAGCTGGCGTCAGTCCAAGTTTTAAATAAGTAATTACCTTTAAAAAATGAGTTGTGACCATAGCAGGCGTGGGCCATTACCAAGGCTTGCATTGGCAGTGTGTTTTCTTCCATTAAATAGGCAATACACGGGTCCGAGTTAATAACAATCTCATAAGCAAGACCCATTTGCCCACGTTTATAGTTTTGCTCAGTTTGAATGAATTTTTTACCATACGACCAGTGGCTGTAGCCAATTGGCATACCCACACTCGAATAGGCATCCATCATTTGTTCTGCAGTGATCACCTCAATTTGATTCGGGTAGGTATCGAGTTTATAAATTTTCGCGACCCGTTCAATCTCAGTTTGATACTCTGCTAATAAATCAAATGTCCAATCAGGACCGTCGCTAATACGTTTATCGGCCATACTTTACCTCACTCGCAAGGCTATGCGGCGCCTTGCTGCTGACGATTCTTTTTAAATAATTCACGGAAAATTGGGTAAATGTCCTCAACGCCACGAATATGTTGCATTGCAAAGTTGTCGTGGGTTTGCGCTATTGATTGATACTCTCGCCATAAGCTTTGGTGAGCACGGGCTGTGATTTCAATATACGCATAGTAGCGTACTGCTTTTAGAAGCTTGTTACGTAAAATTTCTCCACAATTTGGTGAGTCATCTGCCCAGTTGTCGCCATCAGACGCTTGCGCTGCGTATATATTCCACTCTTCAGGGTTATAGCGTTCAGCGATGATTTCGTTCATCAGTTTTAATGCGCTGGAGACGATGGTGCCACCCGTTTCTTGAGAATAGAAAAACTCTTGCTCATCGACTTCTTTCGCTTGGGTATGATGGCGAATATAAACGACTTCTATATTTTTGTAGCTACGGGTTAAAAATTGATAAAGCAAAATATAAAAGCGTTTTGCCATGTCTTTAGTCGCTTGATCCATCGAGCCGGACACATCCATTAAACAAAACATGACAGCTTTGCTTGTGGGGTGTGGCCGTTTTTCATAATTACGAAAACGTAAATCGTAGTTATCGATAAATGGCACTGCTTTAATGCGACTTTGCAGCTCCTCAATTTGGCGTTCAAGCAAAGCGATAGCCGCTTTATCTGGCTGTTCTTCGGCTTTTAAAAGCGCTAATTGACCTTCAAGTTCAGCAAGATGACGCTTTTTGCCAGCAGTCATTGCAACTCTTCGCGCAAGTGAGCCCTGTAAAGAGCGCACAATATCAATGTTGCTTGGCATGCCATCGTTACAAAAACCGGCTCGATGGGTTTTCATTTGCACCAGTTTATCGAGCTGGTTTTGTTGCAGGTTAGGCAGTTCAAGATCTTCAAACAATAAGTCTAAGTATTCATCTTTCGAAATAGAGAACACAAAGTCGTCTTGTCCTTCACCAGAATCACTGGCTTCACCCTCGCCAGAGCCACCACCTTGGCCGCCTCCTTGCGGGCGCTTAATTTTGTCGCCCGTAGAGAATTGGTCATTGCCTGGATGGATCTGTTCACGGTCACCACCACGTCCTTGATGAAAAATAGGCTCACTGATATCACGTTGCGGAATAGAAATACTCTCACCACTGGTGGTATCGGTTACGCTACGCTTATTAATTGCATCAGATACCGCTTCTTTAATCTGTTTTTTGTAACGCCTGATGAACCGTTGACGATTCAAGGTACTTTTGTTTTTTCCGTTCAGGCGTCGGTCAATAAAATGCGCCATAACAACCCCCTTAAAACAAACGTTTTTTACTGCGATTTTCTAACGCGTAAATACCATTCAGAAAGTAAACGTACTTGTTTTTGGGTATAGCCTTTCTCAACCATACGATTGACAAAGTCTTCGTGTTTTTTCTGATCTTCAGCTGATGTTTTCGCATTGAACGAAATAACCGGCAGGAGATCTTCTGTATTTGAGAACATTTTCTTCTCAATAACCGTGCGAAGTTTTTCGTAGCTAGTCCAAAGCGGATTCTTGCCTTGGTTGTGCGCGCGTGCACGCAGTACGAAATTGACTATTTCATTACGAAAATCTTTCGGATTTGAAATTCCCGCAGGTTTTTCAATCTTTTCAAGCTCTGCGTTAAGTGCTGCACGGTCAAATAGCTGGCCGGTATCTGGGTCACGGTATTCTTGATCTTGGATCCAAAAATCAGCATAGGTGACATAACGGTCAAAGATATTTTGCCCGTATTCTGAGTAAGATTCTAAATAGGCCGTTTGTAACTCTTTACCAATAAACTCTACGTATTGAGGAATGAGGTAGCCTTTTAAGTGACTTAAGTAACGCTCTTCAACATCGGCTGAAAACTGTTCACGCTCAATTTGTTGCTCAAGCACATAAAATAAGTGCACAGGGTTGGCAGCCACTTCGGTAGTATCGAAGTTAAATACCCGCGACAGAATCTTAAACGCAAAGCGGGTAGAAAGCCCTGTCATGCCTTCATCAACACCTGCGTAGTCGCGGTATTCTTGATACGACTTCGCTTTCGGATCGGTGTCTTTTAAGCTTTCGCCGTCATATACCCGCATTTTTGAATAAATGCTTGAGTTTTCAGGCTCTTTCATGCGTGAAAGGGTGGTAAATTGCGCCAGTGTTTTTAATGTACCGGGTGCACAAGGGGCGTCATGTAACTCACTATTTTCGAGTAGTTTATTGTAAATTTTAACCTCTTCAGAAACACGTAAACAATAAGGTACTTTGACGATGTAAACACGGTCTAAAAATGCTTCATTGTTTTTATTGTTCTTGAATGTTTGCCACTCAGATTCATTAGAGTGAGCCAGAATCATACCATTAAACGGTAGGGCGCTAATGCCTTCTGTGCCGTTGTAGTTACCTTCTTGCGTTGCTGTAAGTAGTGGATGTAGCACCTTGATTGGCGCTTTAAACATTTCCACAAACTCCATTAAACCTTGGTTAGCTAAACAAAGTGCACCGGAGTAGGCATACGCATCTGGGTCATTTTGTGCAAAGTGCTCAAGCTGGCGAATATCGACTTTACCAACGAGCGCTGAAATGTCTTGGTTGTTTTCATCGCCGGGCTCAGTTTTAGCAATCGCAACTTGATTTAAAATAGATGGGTAGCGCTTAACCACTCTAAATTGGCTAATGTCACCATTAAATTCACTTAAGCGTTTTGCAGCCCACGGTGACATCACCGTTTTTAAATAACGCGGTTTAATGCCATATTCTTTTTCTAAAAGCTCGGCGTCTTCATTTGGATCAAATAAGGCTAAAGGGTGGTCGTTAACAGGCGAGCCTTTAATTGAATAAATAGGTACTTGTTGCATTAAGTATTTTAGTTTTTCAGCAATGGATGATTTACCACCCCCTACAGGGCCAAGTAAATACAGCACTTGCTTACATTCTTCTAAACCTTGCGCAGCATGTTTTAGATAAGAGACGATTTGCTCAATGGCATCTTCCATACCATAAAAATCGTGAAATGCCGGGTAGCGTGCAACTACGCGATTTGAAAACAGCCTGCTTAAGCGCGCATCGGTTGATGTGTCGATAATTTCAGGCTCGCCAATAGCCATCAATAACCGTTCAGGTGCGCTGGCATAAGCTGATTTATCCTTCTTACAGATCTCGAGAAATTCCTCAATACTGTATTCTTCTTCTTGCGCTGCTTCGTATCGTGATTGGTAATGCTCAAAAATACTCATAGAGACCTCCGAAAACCCGCTAAAATGACGTGTAATTAGATTAAGAGAAAAGCAAAGGTTAATTAAAGCTTAGTCACGATTTTGAATTTTTGCGCAAGAAAATTAAGAATTTAATTGAAAAAAGCTCATCCTGATTAGGCTTTTTGGGTGAGTGGTTGGCTGCGGGTCAGAAGGGGCGTGCGAAGGGCAATAAAAAAGACGCCGAAGCGTCTTTTTTGATTACTGTTAGTAACAGAAGATTAAGCGAAGTTAGCGTTCGCGAAGTCCCAGTTAACTAATGCCCAGAAACCTTTTAGGTAATCAGGACGTACGTTACGGTAATCGATGTAGTAAGCGTGTTCCCACAGATCCACAGTTAGGATTGGAGTAACACCTTCATCAGTTAATGGCGTTGCAGCATTTGACGTGTTTACGATATCAAGTGTGCCATCAGCTAGTTTAACTAACCAAGTCCAGCTTGAACCGAAGTTGTTTACTGCTTTGTCGTTTAACGCTTCTTTGAATGCGTCGAAAGAACCCCATTTAGCGTTGATCGCGTCAGCGATTGCGCCTGTAGGCTCGCCACCACCGTTTGGAGATAGGCTGTTCCAGTAGAAAGTGTGGTTCCAGATTTGTGCAGCATTGTTAAATACGCCACCTTCTGAAGAACATACGATTTCTTCTAAAGATTTGTTTTCGAATTCTGTGCCTGGGATCAGACCGTTTAATTTCACAACGTAAGTGTTGTGGTGTTTACCGTGGTGAAACTCTAGAGTCTCTTTTGAAATATGTGGCTCTAATGCATCGATTGCGTATGGTAGTGACGGTAGTTCAAATGCCATTTTTTATCTCCATCTTCTTGGTTGATAGTCCACTCAGTTATAGGTAATAGCAAGGTAAACAGCGTACTTCCCTATACCAAGTGGTATTATAGTGTTACTATAATTGTTGAGTATTTTACTCAAGTTTTAGCAAACAGCAATGCTATTGCTAAAGACTATTTTAAATTGTGGCTACGAATGCCGATTTAAGTTATATATCTGAGGCCACTGTGAAACTTTTTCAAGGCCAATGTAGTAAGCTAATGTCTTTTTTGAGGTTGTAAATGGAAACCATCGATAAAATTAAACAGCAAATTTCTGAAAATCCAATCCTTCTTTACATGAAAGGATCACCAAAGTTACCTAACTGTGGTTTTTCTTCACAAGCATCACAAGCACTTATGGCATGTGGTGAGCAGTTTGCTTACGTTGACATTCTACTTAACCCAGATATCCGTGCAGAGTTACCTGCATACGCAAACTGGCCAACATTCCCACAATTATGGGTAGAAGGCGAGCTTATCGGTGGTTGTGACATTATCATCGAAATGTTTCAACGTGGTGAATTACAGCCACTAATCACTGAAACAGCTGCAAAGTACAAAGAAAAAGACGCTGAATAATTATATTTAGTGTAGAAAGAAGCCGCTGATTGCGGCTTTTTTTATAGCCATTCGCTTAAGATTAGTAAGCGGTGGTATTACCCGGGTAATAAAACATGCACACTCAAACCACCGTGCTCACGGTTATGTAGGCTAATTTGCCCGTGGTGCGCTTCAACTATTTCTCTGCATAGTGCTAAACCTAAACCACTGCCAGTTGCTTTGGTTGAGTAAAAGGGAATTAGTGCGTTGGCCATTACAGCCTCACTCATACCCTTGCCTTTATCACTCACTGTGATGTGTGTGCCACTTGTTTCTTGTTGCACAGTTAAGCTGACATCTTCTGGGTTTGAACCGGATTCATAGGCATTTTTTAATAGGTTTATAAGTAACTGCTCGAGTTGGGTATGATCAGCGTCAGTTGTTACACGTTCATCAAGTGATACCTTAACCTGCCACTGACTTTTTAATTGCTCAATCAGTGTCGGCCAGTTAATCGTCGACAGTTGAGGGGTGGGTAACTTAGCAAATTTGCCATAGCCTTGTACAAACTCATTAAGGTGTTTTATGCGGTCTTCAATGGTGGTAAATACCCGTTTTAAGCGTGGCTCGTCGACTTCTTTTGTTAATAGTTGCGCGCTATGAAGCATAGATGACATTGGCCCTAGTGAGTTGTTAAGCTCATGGCTAATGATACGAATGACTTTTTTCCATACCTCTACTTCTTGGCGGCTTAGTTCGCGTGTCAGCTGTTTAAATACAAATAGTTGGTGAAACTGATTATTAAGTAATAATCGGCCTGTTGCCATATGCCAAGTTTGTGATTCTTGATCTGCTTTATCGAGGGTAAATAAGCCATCAACGCCTTTGTGAATGGCACGCGTTAATTGCTCGCAGCTTGAATCTAATAAGTTTTCGAGCTTGGCACCTTCAAGGGCTGACTTAGCATCGAGTAAGCTACGAGCACTGTGGTTGCTATACACAATAAAGCCTTGGTCGTTAGTCAAAAGCACAGCTTGTGGCGAGCTTTGTAATACTTTGTCGAGCATCAACTCGCGCTGATATATCCATTGTTTTTCTTGGCGAAGCTGTTTTGCGGTTTGGTTATAAAGCCGGCATAAATCACCTAGCTCATCACTGCCATCATAGGCTAATAATGTAGCCAGCTCACCATCTTTAAAATTAAGCAACCCGGTTTCGAGTGAGTTCATGCCATCAATAAGCGGGGTTGATAATTGCGCGGCAAAAAGTCCGCTGATCAAAGCGCAAGCGAGCAGGGCTAATAGGCTGTAAAACAAGCTTATACCCGCAAAGTAACAAACCAACATAAGTGGCAATGCAGACGCGGTCATGCATAGGGTTATGATTTTATATCGAAACGAAAAACGCATTAGTATTCAATCTTAAATTTATCAAGCCTGCGATAAAGTGCTTGGCGGCTTAAGCCAAAATGGCGAGCCACTTTAGCAATCACACCTTTGTACTCGCGCATGGCAAGTTCAATCTCTTGTTTGTTAGGCTCTGCTCTTGTTTGTGATGGGCTGTTTGTTTCAACTTGTAAGCCAAAATCAGCAAGCTCAATCACCCCTGTGGGTTTTAAAACGCCAGCGCGTTTACAGGCATTTTCAAGCTCACGAACATTCCCCGGCCAACTATGGGCGAGCAGGGCTTTTTCTGTACTTAACGACAGGGTGCGCTCAGGTAAAAAGTGTGCGACCAAAGCTAAAATATCATCAGGGCGATGAGCTAGGCTTGGTAAATTTAACTCAATTACATTTAAGCGGTAGTAAAGGTCTTCACGAAATTGACCTGTTTTAATTGCATGGCTTAAATCTTCATTGGTTGCTGAAATGACCCTAACATTCACTTTACGCGTTTGTGTTGAACCTAAGCGCTCAAATTCACCGGTTTGTAAAATGCGTAATAGCTTCATTTGCCCAGAAAGTGGCAAGTTACCAATTTCGTCTAGAAATAGGGTGCCACCATCGGCCGCTTCAAAACGACCAATGCGCTGTTTGGTAATGCCTGTATAGGCGCCAGCTTCTGCACCAAATAACTCAGCCTCAATAAGCTCGCTAGGCAGAGCGCCGGCATTAACAGTGATAAAGGGTTTATCTGCTAATAAAGAATTGGCCTGAATTATGTGTGCAATGCGTTCTTTACCGCTGCCGTTAGGGCCTGTGATCAGCACCGAAATATCCGATTTAGCAACTTGAATCGCAAGATTAACAATGTGCTCCATAGCGGTACTTTTATATATCAAACCCACTAAATTTGCTTGTTGCACAGATGCGTCACGTTCTTGCTGGTGGCGGGTAAAGGTTTCGTTTTGCTGTTTTGCTTTACCCAGCTCTATTAGGTTATTTACACAAGTAAGTAGCTTGGCATCGTCCCATGGTTTTGGCAGGTAATCAGCAGCCCCTGCTTTGACAAGTTCAACAGCAGTAGAAAGCTCTGTCCATGCGGTGATCAAAATAATCGGAAGGTGAGGATTAATGTCTCGTAAGGCATAGAAAAGTGCTTTGCCTTCTTCGCCTGAAGTGGTGTCGGCGGTAAAGTTCATGTCTTGAATAACAAGTGCAATGCGTTGGTATTGTACGGCCTGAATTGCCTCAAAAGGGTTGCTTGCCGTAACAACATCAAAATCGTGAATTTCGAGTAACAACGATAACGCATCCAAAATGGCTGGGTTATCATCGACGATAAGTATTTTTTCCATATTATTGTTTTAGTTATTGTCCTAATAAGGGTGCAAGATGAATGCTACACTGTTAATCCAGTGTAGCATAGGTTGGGAGAACTAAATGGTTCGAGTTGCAATGCTCGGTGAGATATTCGCAGCCCGTTTTGCAGGTGCAAGTACCGCTAATAAGCTCATGACGAAAACAGCAAGTGCTGTTACAAGCACGTAGCTAATATCAAGCTGAGCAATTGAGAAGTGCTGCATGAGTAACTGGCCTAAATACACGGCAGCAATCACGCCAATCACTAAACCAACAACACATATCATGGCGTTTTCAACTAAGAAGTAGCTGATAATGGCTGACTTTCTGGCACCTAAAGCGCGGCGAGTACCAATTTGCTTTGTACGCTTGCTAATATTAAACAGCGTTAGGCCGAAAATACCTAGGGCTGTCACCAACACTAAAATAGTAATAAGTACAATCAGCATGCGCATCATTAATGTATCTTCAGCCATGTATGACTCTTTATCGTCATCTAAGCCACGAATGCGAGAGATAACGCGTTTGTTGTAGTTTTTTAACATGGCTTCTTCAACACGGTTCATAACTGATTGACGTTGACCAGGCTCCGTTCTAACTACAAAGCGTGCATTTGTTCCAGGCTTAATAAAAGGCAGCAGTGCTACGTTATCTGGACGGCTGTCTTTAAGCCATGGGCCTTTCATTAGTTCGACAACACCAATCACTTTCATTGGAATGTCACCAAAATAGACAGTTTGACCTAAACCATTGCCGTCAGGAAACAGCTCATCGAGTAGGGTTTTAGTGACAACTGTTACTTTTGAAAGCTCATCATAGTTATCGGTTACGATCACTTCGTCTTCGGTATAGTTACGCCCAGCAATGAGTTTAACGCCATAGGTATTAATGCCATGCTCATCGATAAACATGTAAGAGCTACGTGCTGATTTACTCTCTTCAGGTGCTGGCTTTAAACTAAAATCTGACGAAGAACCACTGCCCGAAAGCGGTGTGTTACTTGAATAAGCGGCATCGACTACCCCAGGTATTTGACGAAGCATGGCTTCATCAAGCTCATATTGCTGAGACGGAGACACATCTTTGCCAAACATCATGACATTAAAAACAAAAATGTCTTGTTCAGGATAGCCTGTTTCTTGGCTTAAATAGCTAATTCTGTCTTGAATAATAAACGCCGCGTTACTAACAATTGCAGTGGTGATGGCAATTTGGATCAGTAATAAAATAGCGCCAACTTTTGAGCGGCATAAGGCGTGAAAGATAGGTTTGATTTCTAACATGGTGTCTTCCTTATTGGCTCTTAAGGTAAATAGCAGGGTTGGTTTTACACACCAGCCAAGCAGGGTACAGACCCGCTATCACACAGGTGCTAATTGCAATCACAGGTGCGCTGAGTAACATGCTCAAGTCCATTGTGGCTAAGCTTTGGTAGTAGCTATAGCTTTGACGTACGCCTAATAACCCCACTTGCGCCAAAATAATTCCGAAGATGCCACCTAAGAAACCTAACATGGCTACCTCAACAATATGTTGAAAGAATATTTGGCGTTTACTGGCACCTAATGCACGGCGTACACCGACCTCAGGAGCGCGACGTAAAAATTTCGCAAGTAACAAGCCTAAGATGTTGGCAAGGCATACCGCTAAAAACATAAAGCTTAGGCCAACTAGAATTTCGTTGTCTTCGCTGACAACATTGTTGTACTTCATCCACTCATTTACATCGCGTAAGGTGGCGGTTAATTTTTCACGGTTAAAACGACCTAGCTTCTGTTGCTCTTGCATATAGGCCATTAAAAAGTCTTGGTAAGCTTGCTTTTCTGCAGGTGTTTTTAGTTCAACCCAAAACTGTAACCACACCATTTCTGAATTGAGCTTGTCATTAAAGGTATTGGTTTTTTCGTGCTTCCAACCATTGGTATTACCCCAGTTTTCAAGCTGGCGTGCTTTCATTAGGCTAAATGGTAAAAATAGTTGTTCGGTTTTATTAAATGCACCGTTATTCAAGTCATAGTATTTAGTAGTGATATCCCAATCATCAATCACGCCAATGACTTCGTAACTAGCATCATCGAGGTACACCATTTTGCCTACGGGGTTTTCACCTGCGAATAGTTTGTCGTTTAATTCTTTATTGATAACCACGACAGGTGCTGCATCGGCTTCTTGTTGCGCGCTCCAAACCCCACCATAAATAAACGATAGGTTAAACATATCGAAAAAATCAGGGGTGGTTAGACGGGCTTGACCAATAAAAGGTTTAACTTTATCTGAGTCTAAATAAACCGAAAAACCCGTTCTAACCATAGTGACACGTTTGCCACCAGCTTTGGCCTGGTTAAGATTAACCGCATCTTGATAGGTTAATTGCAGTGGCATGTTATCGACTGTCCACCACGTACGGCCTTCATCCATGGTTTGTAACTGCACAGAGTAAAGATCGCTACTTTTTTCAGGAATAGGGTCTGCCGACATCATGTGATACACAGATAAACTTGTCATGGTTACGCCAATACCAATGGCAATAGCCAGCACCATTAAAAAGCTTACTAGTGGCGTGCGCTTAAAGCTGCGCCAGCTTAAATCTAAATAATGAAGGAACATGGTTACACTCCAGCCGCTTTAAGGTTTTGGGTGCCTTGATACAAAGTGAAGTCAGCGAGTTGGCCATCAACAACTTGGATATTACGAGGTGCTCTGCGGGCAAGCTCTGGATCATGGGTTACCATGATGATGGTTGCGCCATCACGGTTGATTTGCTCAAGCAGCTCCATTACCTGACGCGCCATTAGGCTGTCTAAATTACCAGTTGGCTCATCGGCGAGTAAAAAGCGTGGTTCACCTGCAAGGGCTCTGGCAATAGCGACACGTTGCTGTTGACCACCAGAAAGTTGTTGCGGTAAGTGTTTAGCGCGTGAGGCTAAACCAACTTGCTCAAGGCATTGTTCAATTCGGCGTTTACGCTCAGCAGCTTTGATACCGCGATAACGCAGTGGTACTTCAATATTTTCATACAAGTTCAAATCTGGAATAAGGTTGAAGCCTTGGAAAATAAAACCAATTTTTTGATTACGGAGATCTGCGCGCTGGTTGTCATTTAATTTACCCACATCAATACCGTCTAGCATGTATTGGCCTTCGCTAAACGGCTCCAACATACCGGCAATGTTTAAAAAGGTGGTTTTACCTGAGCCACTCGGACCCGTTACGGCAATAAATTCACCTTCTTCTACTTGTAGGTTGAAGTCGCGAAGGGCGTGCGTTTGTACCATATCTGTTTGATATACTTTGCTGATGTTGTTCATTGTAAGCATGTTGATTATTCCTTTTATTTGTTAGCGTAAAACCAGTGTGGGTGCTTTTTTAAAGCGATCGTAATTCGAGATAATTAACTTATCGCCAGGCTCTACGCCTTCGATAATCTCGACAGCATTGATACTGCTTGCACCGGTTTTTATATCGATTAAATAAGCCATGTCACCGTCAACTTTATAAGCATGGGTGCCACCTTGTTGTAAGAATGCGCCGCGTTTTACCTGCAATACATTGTCGCGATTCTCTAATAAAATACGTGCGGTTAAGCGTTGGTTTTGGCGAATGCCAGAAATCTCATTGTCAAAGCGTACGCGGGTAGTGACCTCGCGATTATTCACTTCAGGCGAAATAGCCGATAGGGTGCCTGTTACATGACGTGCGCCTAAAGTAAGTTCTACTTGCATACCAAGACCTAGCTCGTTGGCGTAGCTTTCTGGTACTTGCAGTTCTGCTTCAAAGTTACTTAAATCGACTAATGTCATTAACGGTTGGCTTTGTGTTACCGCCTCTTTTTGTTGCACTAATAAGTTACCCACAATGCCGCTTACGCTGGCTGTAATGGTGAGTTCATTTACTTGCCTTAGTAAGTCATCAACAATCAATTGCTGACGCGCCAGATCGCGCTCTGCTGCTTTTAGCTCAAATGCGAGGGTATCTTTAGCTAAGTTGACTTCTTGCTCAGCATGCTTATAAGAAAGCTTGGCACGAGCTAAATCATCAACGGCTTTTTCTAAATCTATTTGGCTGATCAAATGTTTCTCGATAGAGATTTTAGCGCGACGGTTTTCTCTATCTGCGGCATTTAGTTCTACCTGAGCTAAATCAAGTGCTTTGGTAAGGCTCAGCTTTTGCCTGCGCGCTTCAAGTTGCTTGCGTTGTAATTCGCCTTCTAATCGCGCTAATACTGATTGTTGCTGTTTTAATTCGTTGGTTAGCTCTGGGCTGGTAACGGTTGCAATCACTTCATTTACTTCAACGCTATCACCGGCTTTTACTTTTAAATCGACAAAGCCACGTTCAGGGCTGTAAACCTTTGGCGCATTGGCTGCAACTATTTTACCGCTCGCTGCCACATCTCTGGTGAGCGTCTTTTGGCTCACTTCACTAATTTGTAGGCTTGCTGCATCAACCGAAATGCTGCCATCGTTACTGGCAAACAATGCTTGAAAGCCAAGCGCACCAACAAGTATTACACCCGCTGCTAGTAAAAGTGGTTTTTTTATGGTGTTTTTCTTTGCCACACTAATATCTTGGGCGCTGGTATCCTTAATCATCATAACTCCTTACGATTCTCAAAACACACAATCATGAAGCCAACGGCAAGCATGGTAAGTGGAGAAGCCATAAACAAACTGATAGTGAACATTTTGAAATCCTCAATTTCGCTGATGTCTTATCTATACCAGTAGCGTGCCAAAACTTAATGCATTGATTTTTAATGTATTTTATTTTATTTGATGAGTTACTGCCTGTCCGCGGACAGAAAAAGTGTCCGCAGCGGACACTTTTAAATTGCTGTTTGTTGACGCATAGGTAAAGAAACTCAGTCATTGCGACTAAGGTAGTCTGCTCAGATACATAGTTTGTAACTATGCTAAAGCCAAGAGTAAATAATGATGCAACTGTGCTAGGTGAGACCCCATAAAAAGCTGCATTGATATTCATAAGGTGAATAATTATTCATTTATTGATGCAGTTTACGTTAACGTAAAGGTGCGGGTTTTTAGATTGGTTTTTTACAAGTTGTTAAATTTGACACCAGTGTCATAAAAAAATAACGGTAAAAATACGTCTAAATGTAAAAAAATTGCTTAGTATTTAATATGTGCCTCCAAGTGAGAAATATTCAAGAATATGAATATGTATTCAAATCTCTATTGACTCATGGAACAATTGGCGATAGTTTTGTTCGTCTGCTAGCACTGTCGCAAAAGACTGAATCGCTAGTCGTTGTAGCAAGGGGAGGGGTCTATGTTATATGACTCAAAATTAGAAAAAGATAATTGTGGCTTTGGCTTAATAGCCCAGGTCAATGGTCAAGCGAGTCACCGCTTGATTCGAACAGCAATCACGGGCTTAGATCGCATGGAACACCGAGGCGGTATTTCTGCAGATGGTAAAACCGGTGATGGCTGTGGTTTATTAATGCAAAAACCCGATAGTTTCTTTCGTGCTATTGCCAGCGAACATGATTGGCATTTAGGTAAGAACTACGCAGTCGGCATGGTATTTTTAAATGCTGATCCTGTACTTGCACAAACAGCTAAAGATGTGCTGAGTGAAGAACTTGAAAAAGAAACCTTGAGTATTCAGGGTTGGCGTGTAGTGCCAACAGATTCATCATGTTTAGGGCCAATTGCAAAAAAACAACTACCGGGCTTTGAACAAATTTTTGTGAGCGCACCAGAAGGCTGGCGTCCAAAAGATTTAGAGCGTCGCTTGTATGTAGCACGTCGTCGTGCAGAAAAGCGCCTCGAAAACGATGAACATTTTTATATTGCCAGCTTATCTGGTTTAGTTACTGTCTATAAAGGCTTAATGATGCCTGTAGACTTACCTAACTTTTATTTAGATTTAGCTGACATTCGCATGACCAGTGCGATTTGTGTATTCCACCAACGTTTCTCTACTAATACACAACCTCGTTGGCCATTAGCGCAACCATTCCGCTATTTAGCGCATAATGGTGAAATTAATACTATTCAGGGTAACCGCCAGTGGGCTCGTGCCCGTGCGTACAAGTTTGCCTCACCACTTATTCCTGATTTGCAATCAGCAGCGCCTTTTGTGAACGAAAGCGGCTCTGACTCTTCAAGCTTAGATAATATGCTTGAGTTGTTCTTAGCGGGTGGTATGGATTTATTCCGTGCTATGCGAATGCTTGTGCCACCAGCATGGCAAAAGAATCGTGCCATGGATGATGACTTACGTGCATTCTATGACTTCAACTCAATGCACATGGAACCATGGGATGGCCCGGCAGGTATTGTAATGTCAGATGGTCGTTTTGCAGCCTGTAACCTTGACCGTAATGGCTTGCGTCCAGCTCGCTATGTAATCACTCAAGATGGTTTCATTACCCTTGCCTCAGAAGTAGGTATTTGGGACTACGCACCAGACGAAGTGGTTGAGAAAGGCCGTGTTGGCCCTGGTGAGCTATTAGTTATTGATACTCATCAAGGGAAGATTTGGCATTCAGATGAGATTGACCAAGACCTTAAATCACGCCATCCATATAAAGCATGGCTAGAAGCAAACGTTAAGCGTTTAACACCGTTTGAGCAACTCTCAGAGAAAGACGCGGGCAACCGTTCATTTGATGATGAAACTCTGCTTAAGTACCAAAAAATGTTTGGTTACACCAACGAAGAACTTGATAGCGTTATTCGTGTAATGGGCGAAAATGGCCAAGAAGCAACAGGCTCAATGGGTGATGACACGCCATTTGCGGTACTTTCAGAAGGTCATCGTTCACTGTTCGATTACTTCAGACAAAAATTCGCGCAAGTAACCAATCCACCGATTGATCCACTTCGTGAAAATCACGTTATGTCTTTAGCTACTTGTATTGGTAGTGAGCAAAACGTATTTAACGAAACAACAGGCCATGCTAAGCGTTTACAGTTTGATACGCCAATTTTGATGTATGCAGACATGCAACAGCTTATCAATGCTGACGATGAACATTACAGCTATTGTAAAATTGATATTACTTACACCAAAGAAGAAGGTTTAGAGAAAGCGATCACCCGTATCTGTGATGAAGCGCAAGCAAAAGCAGCGTCGGGCTGTGTAATGCTTATTCTAAGTGACCGTAACTTTAGTGAAACGCACTTGCCTATCCCGGCTGCAATGGCGGTAGGGTCTGTTCAAAAACGTTTAGTTGATAACAACTTACGCTGTGAATCAAATATCATTATTGAATCGGGCAGTGTCCGTGATGCACACCAATTTGCTGTATTACTAGGCTTTGGTGCAACAGCAATTTATCCGTATCTTGCGTATGAATCGTTAGTTGCGATGACTGACAAAAAGATCTTAAACAAGAGCTACTGTGAAGTAACCCTTGCTTATCGTAATGCGATAAATAAAGGTCTATATAAAATCATGTCGAAAATGGGCATTAGTACTGTTGCTTCGTATCGCTGTTCGATGTTATTTGAAGCCGTTGGTTTATCAGATGCAGTTGTAGAAACCTGTTTTAATGGCGTGGCAAGTCGCATCAAAGGGGCGTGTTTTACTGATTTTGATGATGACCAACGTAAACTTCATAAGCTGGCCTTTAGTAAACGTAAATTATTAAGCCATGGCGGCTTATTAAAATATGTTCATGGTGGTGAATACCATGCTTATAACCCAGACGTTATCCAAACACTGCAAAAAGCTGTGCGTTCTGGGGAATATAGCGACTATGTAGCGTACGCTGATTTAGTAAATAACCGCCCGATCACCAATTTACGTGACATGTTGGCAGTGAAAATTCCTGAAGCTGGTGTGAATATCGATGACGTTGAGCCGGCAACTGAGCTCTACAAGCGTTTTGACTCAGCAGCAATGAGTATTGGTGCGTTATCGCCAGAGGCTCATGAAGCGCTCGCGATTGCAATGAACCGTTTAGGTGGTTGTTCAAACTCAGGCGAAGGTGGTGAAGACAAACTTCGCTACGGCACAGAGAAAAACTCGCGTATTAAGCAAGTTGCATCTGGCCGCTTTGGCGTAACACCACACTACTTACGTAGCGCTGATGTAATTCAGATTAAAGTTGCGCAAGGTGCAAAACCAGGTGAGGGTGGTCAATTACCGGGTGAAAAAGTAACGCCATATATTGCAAAATTACGTTACTCGGTACCGGGTGTGACCTTGATTTCACCTCCTCCGCATCACGATATTTACTCAATCGAAGATTTAGCTCAGCTTATTTTCGATTTAAAACAAGTAAATCCAGATGCACTGATTTCGGTGAAGTTAGTTTCTGAGCCGGGTGTAGGTACTATCGCAACAGGTGTAGCAAAAGCGTATGCCGATTTAATCACCATTGCTGGTTATGACGGTGGTACAGGTGCAAGCCCACTTACTTCTGTTAAGTATGCAGGAAGTCCTTGGGAGCTTGGTCTTGCTGAAACTCAGCAAGCGCTAGTAGAAAATGGTTTACGTCATCGTATTCGTCTACAAACTGATGGTGGCCTTAAAACGGGCCTAGATATCATCAAGGCGGCTATTTTAGGTGCTGAAAGCTTTGGCTTTGGTACCGGCCCTATGGTGGCACTTGGTTGTAAGTATCTGCGTATTTGTCACTTAAACAACTGTGCGACCGGTGTTGCAACGCAAGACGATACGCTTCGTCAAAAGCATTATCATGGTCTGCCAGAAATGGCGATGAACTACTTTAAGTTTATTGCCGAAGAAGCGCGCCAAATAATGGCAAGCTTAGGGGTTACTCGATTAACCGATTTAATAGGTCGTTTGGACCTGCTTGAAGCTATTGAAGGCAAAACAGAGAAGCAAAAGAAAGTAGATTTGTCATCTGTGGTTGCGGTACCAAATAACCCAACTGGTGAGACTCTGTATTGCAGTGCACCTAATAGCTCGCATTATTTAGGTCAACTAAATGAAACCTTGCTTGAAAAAGCAAAACAAGCGATTGATGAAAAATTGGGCACCTCATTGGTAAGTCGTATTTGTAATACTGACCGCTCAGTGGGTGCGATGTTATCGGGCTACATTGCCTCTAAACATGGTAACCAAGGTATGGCTGCTGATCCTGTCTCTATTGAGCTTCATGGTACAGCGGGTCAATCATTTGGTGTATGGAATGCTGGTGGCCTTGAAATGACATTAGTAGGCGATGCGAATGACTATGTTGGTAAGGGGATGGCTGGCGGTAAGCTGGTAATTCGTCCACCGCTGGGTTCATCGTTCGAAAGCCACAAAGCGACTATTGCCGGTAATACCTGTTTATATGGTGCTACAGGCGGCAAATTATTTGCGGCAGGTTGTGCAGGTGAGCGTTTTGCAGTTCGTAACTCTGGCGTTCAAGCGGTTGTAGAAGGTGTTGGTGACAACGGCTGTGAATACATGACAGGTGGTGTGGTTTGCGTGCTTGGCAAAGTAGGTATCAACTTTGGTGCAGGTATGACAGGTGGTTTTGCTTATATTCTTGATGAAGGCAATGACTTTGAAAAACGCATTAACCCTGAGCTTGTTGAAATTGTCACGCTCGAAGGGTTGGCATCACACCAAGAACATTTACGCGGCCTAATTGCTGAGCATTTAGAGCTTACAGGCTCAAACCGCGCTGAGCAGATTTTAGCTAACTTTGATTTATACATTCCAATGTTTAAATTAGTTAAGCCAAAATCTAGTGATGTAAAAAGTTTACTCGGACACCGAGCGCGCAGCAGCGCAGAGCTTCGTGTTCAGGCTCAGTAAGGGGGTAGTATGAGCGAAAATGTATACCAGTTTATCGATGTACAACGTGTTGATCCGCGGAAAAAGCCAATTTCAGCGCGTAAGCAATCTTTCGTCGAAATTTACGAGCCGTTTTCTGAGACACAAGTAAACTCACAAGCGGACCGCTGTTTGGATTGTGGTAACCCGTATTGCGAATGGAAATGTCCGGTACATAACTATATTCCACAATGGTTAAAGCTCATTCGTACTGGCCGTATTTTAGAAGCGGCAGAGCTTTCTCACCGTACTAACAGCTTACCAGAGGTGTGTGGACGAGTTTGTCCACAAGACCGTTTGTGTGAAGGCTCATGTACACTTGAAGAGGAATTCGGTGCTGTTACTATCGGTAATATCGAAAAGTACATCACAGATACAGCCTTTAAGATGGGCTGGAAACCAGATATGTCGTATGTTGTTTGGTCTGACAAAAAAGTAGCAATTATTGGTGCTGGCCCGGCAGGCCTGGGCTGTGCGGATATTTTAGTACGTAACGGTGTAAAACCTGTGGTGTTTGACCGTCATCCAGAAATTGGCGGACTTCTTACGTTTGGTATTCCTTCTTTCAAGCTTGAAAAAGAAGTGATGCAAAAGCGTCGTGAAATTTTCACTGAAATGGGTGTCGAGTTTAAGTTAAACACTGAGGTTGGCGTAGATGTTACCCTTGATGAAATACTCGCTGAATATGATGCCGTGTTCTTAGGTGTTGGTACGTATCAAAGTATGCGTGCAGGACTTGAGAATGAAGACGCTGATGGTGTGTTTGATGCACTACCATTCTTAATTGGTAACACCAACCGTGTTATGGGCTATGCCGAAGACAAGCAAGCTTATATCGATATGGCTAACGAAAAAGTCGTCGTGTTAGGCGGTGGTGATACAGCAATGGACTGTGTAAGAACCTCTATTCGCCAAGGTGCTACAAAAGTAACTTGTGCTTATCGTCGTGACGAAGAAAACATGCCAGGCTCAAAACGTGAAGTTAAAAATGCCCGTGAAGAGGGTGTTGAATTTACCTTTAACGTTCAACCTAAAGGTATTGTGGTTGACGAGCAAGGCAAAGTTGCAGGCGTAAAAATGGTTAAAACTCAGTTGGGTGAACCAGATGAGAATGGCCGTCGTCGTGCCGAAGAAGTGGCCGGTTCTGAACATGTTATTGAAGCAACTAAAGTGCTAATGGCATTTGGTTTTAAACCTCATAAAATGGATTGGTTGGAGCCGTATGGCGTTGAAATTAACCATTGGGGTGGCATTAATGCTCCTGAGCAAGGAGAATTTACTCACCAAACAACGAACCCTAAAATCTTTGCGGGTGGTGATATAGTTCGCGGTTCAGATTTAGTTGTTACAGCTATTTTCGAAGGCCGAAATGCAGCTGAAGGTATAATGGAATATCTTGGCGTATAAGTACTTAACTTAATGTACGATTTTGAAAGCAAGCCGATGGCTTGCTTTTTTTATGCTTAATAAAGCAAAATCATCGCCTCAACTAACATTTGATTTGTTGAGAGTAATCCCCGATAAAGAAAATGAAAAATCAGAACCAGCAACGTATAATTGCTCAGTAAAAATTGTTGGATTCTAATTTATCTTCGCAGTTTAGTGCTAGCTCCATATTTGCTCCACATTGTTACGCTTTAATGTTCCAAAGAAGTTTGGATCCAGTATGGACATTTGATGCTAACAACATGGAAAAAAAGAAAATGTTTTGCGAACACATTAATCATGAGCAACTAAACTGTTTTCAACCAAGTTCAAAATCTGAAAATGATTTACTTAATGAGGTTATGAAAAGTGAAGATCTGCACGATATTCTGACTATGGTTTTATTAGACGAAACCTTATCAGACGCGTTTAAAGCGATGGTTAGGAAGCAATTAAAAATAATAAAAAATATGAAACGGAAATAAAAATGTCGCAGATATTAGTCGTTGAAGACGACTTAGATATTGCAGAACAAGTGCTGTTGTTCTTCAATGCATCTGGCTTTACTACTCATCACATTACTGATGGCAGCGCCGTGGTGTCGTGGGTCAAAGAGAATAATCCAGATGCAATAATTCTAGATGTTATGTTACCTAATTTAGATGGCGTGGAGTGCATGAAGCAGATCCGCGCTTTTTCTATGGTACCCATTATTATGGTAACCGCTAAAGTTGAAGAGGCTGATAGGTTAAAAGGGTTAGAGCATGGTGCTGATGATTATGTGTGTAAACCTTTTAGTGGCGCAGAGCTTGTCATGCGTGTTAAGGCTATTTTAAGACGATGTACACCAATATCCCAGCAGCCAACTGAGATGCCTGCTACTATTTGTCTAAACGAAGATGCCTTAGAAGTTGAAATTCAAGGTGTATCGCTCGGTTTAACTAAGGTCGAATTTGACGTGTTTAAGCTTTTATATAAAGCACCAAAACGTGTTTTCTCAAGGCAGCAGATACTTGATCATATTCAACCTAATAACTTTGACATTACCGATCGTGTTATCGATAGTCATATCAAAAACATCCGCAAAAAACTTAAGAATTTAAAGTTCTCTCCTAAGGTAGTCGCTTCTGTTTACGGCGCAGGCTATCGTTATGATGAACGTCAAATCAATTGATTTGGCGTTCATCGCTTTCACACCTTATTGCAAACGGTACGTTCACCTTTTCTAACAGAATGGCTAAATACGTACACTGATAACTCTCTGGATTGAATATCCTGCCAAATTTGTTTACTAGGAAGTGGACATAATGCGTAATGTAAATATTGGCTTAGCGCCTCACCTTCAAGAGCAATTGGAGTTGGCGTTTGTACATATACTTGAATTGCATTAGTTGAATATTTAATCTTGTTTAAACGCCAATGACCTAATAAAAACTGTTTTGCAAAAAACTGTGATATACGCTGTTTTGCAGATTCAGACAGAGGAGGTGACGCTACTGGCTTTTCATAGCTTACATAATAAAGCCCAGCACTTAATAGCAAGCTAGCGATAGCAGCACTGAAAGGAAGATGAGACTTTTTGGTTTTTTTAACTTTGTTTTGACGATGTTTACGCTCAACAGACTTAGCCCATTGAGCATGCTTTAATGACTCTGACATGGTTCCATTCCACAGTAGTTTATAGTGCTATTTAAGCAATAAAATGTGGTGAAAAAATGGAGACGAAAGCGCTTATTTATTACTTAAAGGCAGTAAAATCCTGATACATAAACCACCTGACTTACCCGGTAATGCGCTAATATTACCAGACATTAGTTCTACAAAACTTTGGCAGATCGAAAGCCCTAAGCCAGAACCTCCTAATGCACGGCTACGAGACTCTTCAATACGATATAAACGGTCGAAGAGTTTGCCTATATGCGCTTTTCCTACCCCAGGAGAGGTATCATCAACTTGAATAAACAACTCTTGGTTGTTTGCTCTTACTTTAAGGCGAACATGGCCAGGGCTGTCTGTGTATAGGCAGGCATTAGTAAAAATATTGTTGAGAATTTGGTCAAGCTTTTGCTTATCTACCGTGATCTCAACTCCTTCAGCAATAATAATGTCAGCTAAAAATGTGAGTTGATGGCTGCAAACATAGCGGCGCATGTCTTGCTCGTATTCAGTAAAAATATGTGCTGCATTATATTGTTGAAGATTTAATGTAAGAGTTTTGTTTTCAGCTTGAGATAACTGATATACATCGGATATTAAGTTATTCAGCTGTGCTATCTTGCCATTAATTTTGCTGTAGGCTAGGTCACGGTTTTCTTGAATATCGAGTTCCAGCGCTTCGATATGCAGTTTTAATACACTCAGTGGTGTGCGTAATTCATGGGATATATCTGCAAGCATTTTGTCTTTCTCAATCAAGCTATATTGATACAGCTTTGCTTTAAATAGTGCTTTTCGATGCTTAAAGTAATACAGCACTAAGGCAAGCGTACTGAACAATAAAACAATGCCGGCTGATAACAGCCATATCTGTTTTTCTAATCGCTGATTATTCATTTGAGCTGTAGCGAGTTTGTTTTTTTGTATCTCATCATCAATGCGCTGCTGTTGCTCGATTGCTGTTAATTGTTTTTTGTTCTTTTCAACAGCTAGATTTAAATGCTCTTCAAACAACGACTCGGCAAGTGTGTTTTTAAGTTTTAGCTGCTCAGCTGCTAGCTTGTAATCACCGATAAGTTCAGCATAAATCGCGGTATAACCGTGCTGTTTTTGATTCAATAAGCGGTTATCAATATCAGCGAGTAGTTCTTTTGTGTTGCTTAAATAAATATTAATCAATATAGGGTTTTTTAGTGCTAGATGTAGTTCGATTAAATTAAAGTAAGAGTAAATTTTGCTTAATGTCGAGCCAGACTTAAGCGCTGCGTTGAGCCCTGATTCAGCACTACTGAGCGCCATATGTTGGTTGTCTATTTTTAAATACAATTGCATTAGCGTATGTTTCGCGGTAGCCATATTCTCATAGGCGTTGACGTCGGCTAAACGGGTATAAGCGTTATTTAATAAGGGGAGCGCCTGCTCTAAGTCACCTCGTTTATACACTAACTTGGCAAGTTGTAAGCTGGTGTCTGCAATATTCATTTGGTTTTTGGTTTTAATATCAAACTCAAGCGCTTTTTTATAGAAGTACTCAGATTGAGAAAGGTCATCAAGTCTTTGAGCAAGGTTTGCTAAGTTATAAAAGTTAGTGGCAACCAGTTCATAATTATCGCTGTTTTCTAACAAGCCTTGTGCTTTTACTTGATGGTGCATTGATTGTTCAAGATCATTAAGTGTGTCGTATAGCGAACCTAAATTGCTATGGCTTTGTGCTTGTAGGTTTTTGTCTTCAAGTTCGTTTGCAAGCGCTAAGGCTGCCATGTAGTGCTTCTTTGCTTCAATTGTTTTTACTTGGCGGCGGTAGTTGATCCCCAACTCTTTTTGGATCTGGTATTGATCCTCTTTACTCAAATTAGCAATTTTTTGTAATGGCAGTAACAGTTCAATTGCCTCGTTGTAATGACCTTTTTTACGTAAAAGTGGCGCTTGTGCCATGGCAACATTATAGGTTGATGAAGTGCTATTATGATCTTTGTATTGCTCAAGAATTGTTAGGGCTTCACTGATTTTTCCTTGGTTTTCAAGGTCAGTGACTTGATTTAATAGAGAACTTGGCAGTGTGGTTGCTACACTCGCGCATGACAAAAAATAAATAGCGATAAGTAAAGAGTATTTCATTAGAGGTTAGAATGGGCTTAATGTGTTCGCATACTAACGAGAAAATGTGTAGAAATTATGGAGTTATTAGTTAACGTTTTTCGTTATTTCATATTATTTAATGAAAAAGAATTACTATTAATCTGTTTAAACCTTACATGTTATTATTTTTCACCTTTTTGTCTCATTATCAAAAATTTCTGATTGTTTTCAGATATCTGAAGCCTAAAATCAAGTTGAATATAATTTATACACAATTGGCATAATAATAAATAATTTATTTATCATTTTTGCTAGTAATAAAGTTTTGATTAATTCTTCAGGCGAAAATACAATGAAAAAATCTATTTTATCTATATTGGTAGCATGTGGGATGCTTGCAGCAGATGCATCGGCAAATAACTGCACTGGCGAGTTATATGGTATTAACTCTGGTCGAGGTCATTTAGGTTTCGTTTTTTCAATAGATGAACAAGCGCAAAGCGCAGCTGTTCATTCAAAAGCTGCGTTTTCATCTGCAGCGATAGCATTTGATAGCACAAGAAACCGACTTTATTACGTAGCAGCTCCACGACCGCTTTCATATATGTTAGATGTAAGTGAATTTAATTTAGCGAGCCATGAACTTGCTGACCTGCCGATACAAAGTGAAAAGTATAAATATACTCGTATTGCTTATGTAGATATGGATACAAAAGAACACACCGTTCTTAATCGATCTAATCCGATGACTCGTTTAGCGTATGATCCAAATCGCGATGTTATTTATGGCTCAAAAGGCAGTAAACTTTATGTTATTTCTCCTGAGTCAGGTGAGACGCAGTTCGTAGGTAATATGACTGGTTATGGTAATAGCTCAGATATTCTTCGCGGCGATATGGTTGTAAAAAAAGGCGAAGTTTATTTGGTTTCTGCAACCAGTATCTTTTCATTGGATCTTTCTACACTTGAATTATCGAAAAAGTCTGAACATGGTTTAACAACAGTAACCGGTGCTGCGCTAGACCAAAATGGAGAGTTATTAATTTCACGAGAAGTTATTAATGATCAAGGTAATTATAACATTACGAAGTTGTATAAAGCGTCGATTGAAACGGGCAAAACCTGCGCAATGGGTACATACCCAATGCGAATTAATGATTTAGCGTTAAACACACTTAAGTCAGTCGCGTGTTATAGCCAGCCAACTTGTAGTATTGGTGCTCAGCCACTAGTTATCACCAGTATTGATAAAAATAGAAAGGCAACTTGGCAAAACTATACTTTAAATGCCTATTTATTTGATAAACCAATAGCAAAACTGACTAGTTCAGCAAACTTTGGTGAAGACGGTATTGTCAATAAAACGGTTTCAATAAATCATGATTTTGCTGCTGCAAACTCAATTACTGAAGCTGCTATTGATAATTACAATACAGATATCTTTTTTGTGGGAAGTTTTCATGACACCGATTTTACAGATGCTGAACTTGCAGAGCTTTACAATTGGTCAAATAAAACTGGCAATGTAACTATTATTGCGTCTGATTCTGATATGCCGAATGAAAAAGTCTATGCCAAATGGGGTTACACAGTTACTCGTAATGGTTATGTAGATGGGCCAAATACTCAAAACCCTGATGGTGTGAATACTCAAGCTCAACAAGCTATTTTCGCGGGTCCATTTGGTGGTGTAACGAGTTTCTATCAAGCAGGTGGTGCTAAAGGGTATTTTTCTGAGATGCCTGTAGGTACGCAAGTATTAGCAGTTAATCAAGATGGCTTACCAACGATAGTAAAGGACTCTGCTACTGGTGATATTTTATTGTCTGATAGTGGCATTCTTACTAGCCAAGATAAAAATGAAAACTTCACAGATGGTTCAGGGGTTTCAAGTATGAGTGACCGATTACTGATGAATTTGTTTAACTACGCTAGTGAAATAAATTAATTTGCAATACTATTAAGTATTATGCATCGTGAAGTAGGCTGCTTCACGATGATTTTGTTTTATAAATCACCTCTTGATACCCACTATTTTATTATCTTATTAATCTATAAAAATATAAATATTTAGAAATCTTTATATTTAATATTAATATCTTATTTGGTGTTTTTTCTGTTTGTCACTTACTCGGTTATACTATTTTTCCATTGTTGAATCAAAAATTTCCTATTGTTTATTTTGTGTTGTTTATTATTATTTACCTTTGAATGTGTTTAAATTTAAAACAAAACTTTATAGTTGTATGTTTTTTATTTTTTAATAAATTGGTTTCTTTTAGGTGAATATAAAATGAAAAAATCTATATTGTCAATATTAACTGTTTGTAGTGCACTTTCCTCGAGTGTTTATGCAAATACGTGTACAGGTGAGCTTTATGGAATTAACTCAGGGCGTGGAGATTTAGGGATTGTCTTTTCCTTAAATGAACAAGAGCAAACTGCTGCAATTCATTCAAAAGCAAAGTTTTCATCAGCAGCAATGGCTTTCGATAGCACTCGCAACCGCTTGTATTATATTGCTGCGCCTCGACCGTTAACTTATAAACTTGACCCAACTTCATTAAATTTAACAGAAGAAGAATTACGGGATTTACCCATTAAAGCTGCTAAATATAAATATACTCGTTTAGCCTATGTTGATATGGATAGCAAAGAACATAAGATTGTTAATAGGACTTCTCCAATGACTCGATTAGCATATGATGCTACTCGAGATATTTTTTATGGCTCAAAAGGGAGTGAGCTATATGCAGTGTATCCAGAGTCTGGTGAAACTGAGTACCTTGGTAGCATGACTGGCTACGGTAGTAAATCAGATATTCTCCGTGGTGATATGGTTGTCAAAGAAGGGCAGATTTATCTAGTGTCTTCTTCAAGCATTTTTTCTTTAGATCTAGAGACATTAAAATTAACAAAAATGTCAGAACATAGACTAACAACAGTAACAGGTGCAGCGCTTGATCAAAATGGAGAGTTATTAATATCTAGAGAAGTGATCAATGATCAAGGTAATTACAACATTACAAAATTGTATAAAGCATCAATAGAAACAGGGAAAACCTGTGAATTGGGTACTTACCCAATGCGTATAAATGACTTAGCTACAAATACATTAAAGCCTGCTGCATGCTATTCTGAATCTCTGTGTAGTACAGCCCCTGAGAAAATTGTTGTAACGAGTATTGATCAAGCCAGACAAGCAACTTGGGCAGGTTATACCCTTAATGGTTGGTTAATGACACACTCTACGGCAAAATTAACAAATCCAGCAAATTTTGGTGAATCAGGTGTTGTTCGCAAGCCTATATCTATTAACAACGATTTTGCAGCGTCAAATTCAATTACTGAGCAAGCACTGGATAATTACAATACAGATATCTTTTTTATTGGTAGTTTCCGATTAAGTAATTTCACAGATGCAGAACTTGATGAAGCATATAACTGGTCTTTAAAAAAAGGTAATGTCGCAATTATTGCTGGTGATGCAGATTACCCTGAAGAGAAAATTTATCCAAAATGGGGTTATACCGTAACTCAAGTTGGTTATATCGATGGCCCAAGCATGCCAAATCCTGAAGGTTTTGGCTCTGAAGCTCAGCAAGGCATTTTTGCGGGCCCATTTGGTAATGTAATTGAATTTTACCAAGCTGGTTCAGCTAGAGGTTACTTTTCTGAAATGCCAGAGGGTACTCAGATATTAGCTGTTAACCAACAAGGTTTACCGACTATTGTTTTAGATGCTGCCACTGGAGATATTCTTTTAGCAGATAGTGGTATGTTAACTCTTCAGCCTAAAACTGAAAACATTACTGATGGTCCAGGTGTTTCAAGTATGGCGGATCGTCTACTTACTAACTTGTTTAACTATGCCAGTGAAATAGAATAATTATTAGTTGGCTATAGTAAAATCGCGAAGCATTGAATGCTTCGCGATTTTTAATATAAAATTATTTACCAGCAACCAGTTAGGGTATTTTTCACTCTATTGGTGTGCTGTTTAACTAATAAATAATTAACTCCCACCAATAATACATGACAGCTTGCAAGCACAATTATCCATGGTGAAATACTTTGTGCTAAAAGACTGACTGTTACCAAGCTCATTAGCATCAAAAGCAATGACGAATTTAATGCAGTTTGTAATAACTGCTTAAAGCGTAAATGTTTCCAACGACTCCAAACAATCAGTAAAAATGCGGTAGTGGGGAGTATAAATAATATACATTCAATTAACGTAACGAATAACTGAGCGCTTTGCGAAGGCGGAGCAGCTGTTGCAGCTGTTGCAGCTTGTGAATGGTTAGAGCTTAAGGCAACCAATCCAAGCACCACAGTGATAAACATATTTTTAATATTCATTCATAAACTCTAAACTAATAAATCTTTAGCAGCTAAACACCTAAGCATTCAAATTAGGCATGCGCGTTTATGAGCTCTTTTGCATTGGCTCTTGCCATTTTACTGATGTTATCGCCAGCGAGTAGTCGGGCTATTTCATCAATACGGCCTTCTTTTGTAAGCTTATTCATTTGCGTATAGGTTTCGCCGTCTGCAATTTCTTTTGCAACAAAAAATTGTTGATGCCCAGAACTTGCTACTTGCGGCAAGTGAGTTACACAAATTACTTGTGTCGATTTACCGAGTTGGCGTAAAAGTTTACCAACGGCTGAAGCGGTTGGGCCAGAAATACCCACATCGACTTCATCGAAAATTAGTGTTGGCGTTGTAACACGTTGAGCAATAATAACCTGAATCGCTAAACTAATACGTGATAGTTCACCACCCGAGGCCACCTTAGAAAGTGCTTGCATTGGTTGACCTGGGTTAGTTGATACTAAAAACGAAACCATATCAAAGCCCATTGAGCTTGGTGCTTTATCGGTAGCTTGCTGAATATCAATCGCAAACTTGCCATTTTCCATCGACAAGTTCGCCATGCTATCGCTAATTAATTGGTTAAGTGTTTGTGCGTAACTATGACGGCTTTCACTTAATAATTGAGCTGCCTGTTTGTATTGCTCAAGCGCATCATCAATTTCACTTTCAAGCGCACCTAAACGGTCACTGTTATAGCTGATTGATGCTAACTCTTCACTGATAGATTGATGAAACTCAACTAACTCTTCTGGTTTTATATGGTGCTTGCGGGCAAGGTCCATAATACCTGTTAACCTTGTTTCAACTTCATCTAAGCGAGCGGGGTCTAAGTCAGTTACATCGACATAACTACGAATTTCACGGCTTGCTTCTTCAACTTGTACAGCAGCCTCGCTAAGTAGCGCTGCAATGCTCGATAAACTTTCATCATAACTAGCAAGCTCAGCAAATTGCTGCGCACTGTGTTGCAACATTGAACAAGCACTTAGCTCGTCACTTTCGTATAAGTGTTGTAGCTCACGCTGGCATGACTCTAAGATAGTTTGGCTATGACTTAGTTTGTGATGCTCAGCTTCAATCTCCTCAAATTCACCCGGCTGTAAAGCAAATTCATCAAGTTCAGCCACCTGATACTCTAATAACTGCTTTTGAGCTGCTTGTTGCTGTTGCTGCTGCTCTAAATGATTAAATTCTTTGAGTAATGCTTGGTAAGCTTTGTAGCGCTCTTTAACATCAGTTAATAGCTGGTTGTGGCCTGCATAAGCATCAAGTAAATGTAATTGATGCTCAGACTTTAACAAGTGCTGATGGGCATGTTGACCATGAATTGAAATTAAATACTGACCTAACTCTTTTAATTGCGCAGCGGTTACTGAGCTGCCATTAATATAGCTTTTGCTGCGGCCATTTTTACAAATAACTCGACGCAGCAAACATTCACCGTCGTTATTTGAAAGTAAATGCTGTTCTAAAAACTGTTGGGCGAGCGGAAGTTGGCTAATATCAAACTCAGCGCAGATCTCTGCGCGTTCAGAGCCTGGGCGAACCGCAGCTGCATCAGCTCGTTCACCAAGGCACAATGATAGCGCGTCGATGGCAATTGATTTACCTGCGCCGGTTTCACCTGTAATGGCGGTCATGCCATTGTGCCACTCAGTACTCAAGTTACTGACGATGGCAAAATTTTTAATTTCTAACCCAATTAACATACTGTTTATCCATCCAGCTAATTAACTGTTAATTTATACAGTGTTTTTGGGTTTTGCAAATTAAATTTTAAACTTTGCTTAATTCTGCGTTCTGATTTTCTTGGTTTATGTCTTTTGGATTCGATGAGTTCAGCTCTTTTGCTTGTTCATCTGAGGGCATTGTCGGCGGCTGATACTTGATGACTTCAATTAGCGATGGCAAAGATTCCTGATAAAATGACTTGTTGTACTCGATGCCATTGTAAGGAAGTTCAGCCATGAAATATTGAAGGCGGTCAGCTAATTGATCTAATTCTTCTGGTGTCTGCGCTTTGCTCGCTTCCATGATGATGGTATTTATCAATAAATCACTGATGTATTCAAGGTGAGCAAGGTTTTCTTCATTATGAGCTTGAACAACAAAAAAGTTACTCGTAATTTGACTTAAACGCGAAACATTTTTCGGACGAATAAGTTTGCCTTCGCTAAAGTCAATCAACTTGCTTTTAAAGTCATTATTAATTTCTTTTACACGTTGGTTAAAACGTTTCTTTTCAGCCTCAATCGCTTTACGACGGTTGCTTTCAACCATCCAGTAACACCCTAGCAAGGTGATAAGTAATAACAGAGCAAGAAAAACGATATAGCTCATTTCGGTGAAGTATCCTTAAAAAATTACAGCATTAAGTATGATTATTTTGCGCTAATCAATCTGCCTTGGCAATTATTTAAGATAAAAATTGCTATTTAAAATAGCCGACTTCCCCAATTAAGTTTTTTCCTCAAAACATCATAGTAGGAATAGTCTTTAGGGTGAATTAAGCGCAAGTGTTTATCGGCTTTTTTGATAACCACTTCATCTCCGGGCAATACCGCCAAAACCACATGACTGTCGCAGCTTACTTGCAGACTGTCGGTATTTTCGAGGCTGAGCTTTAAGCGCACTTCGTTATCGGCATCAACCACTAGGGGACGACTTGATAAAGTATGTGGGAACATAGGTACTAATGAAATTGCGTTCAGCTCAGGTGTTAGAATAGGCCCGCCACCCGATAATGAATAAGCAGTTGAGCCTGTTGGTGTTGAGACAATTAAGCCGTCTGAGCGCTGTGAGAACACAAAATCGTTGTTAATAAAGGCTTCAAACTCAATCATATGGGCAACTTTATCGGCATGAAGAACAGCTTCATTAACCGCCAAATTCGCACTCTTAAGTTCGGCATGACGATAGACTTCAACTTCTAATAAAAAGCGTTTTTCTTCGATAAATTGTCCGCTTAGGACATGTTCAAGACTTGCTTCAAAACCTTCTGGGTTTAAATCAGTTAAAAAGCCTAAGTTACCTCTGTTTACACCAATAACTGCAACATCAAAGCGCGCAAGAACGCGAGCAGCACCAAGCATGTTTCCATCGCCGCCAACAACAATGGCTAAATCTGCCCGTTCACCTAAATCAACTAACTTAACTAAGTTTTCTGCTGGTACGTTGTCAAGTTGGCGTCCAGTTCGTTGCTCGACGAGCACTTCAAAGCCTAAGGCAAGTAAAAAAGTATGAAGGCGTTGCAGGGTCGTGGCTGCGGCGCTGTGATTAGGTTTGCCAATCAAACCTATGGTCTTGAACGGTGAATCCATGTTAATTGCACTTAAACTTTCATAGCAATAGATTACATTAAAAATTAATGCTTTGAAAATAACTTGAAATAAACTTGCAGCGCCCAAATATCAAAGGCCAAGGAGCAAGATGTATTAATTATGAAATTAAATCCGCGTGACCAACAAATATTTTCAGCAGTAATGAGCCTTTATTGTAATGGTGAAGGGTTGCCTGTTGCTTCATCACGAATTGCTAAACAAAAAGGCATGGCTGTGTGCTCAGCTACGGTGCGTAATGCGATGGCACGTCTCGAAAAAGAGGGCTTATTATATTCACCTCATACATCTGCTGGCCGTGTACCCACCAATGAAGGGTTTGAATATTGGCTGTCAGAGTTTTTTGAATTACCGCAAATTGCAACTTATTGGCAACCACAGCCAGCCCAGCTTGTTGAATTAGCTCATGGCTTAAGTCAGCGTTACAAGGTCTGTTGTTGTGTTGGCTTGCCACAGGTAAGTTCACAACTGGTTTTTCGTGTTGAAGTACTAGATTTTGATGCTAGCAACTGGCTTATTTTGTTGCTTGATAGAGCAGGGCAAAGCCACAATATTTGTATCACTAAACCTGAGGATTCAAGTGATGCTGTGCGTTATCAATTTGCGACTTGGCTAAACACGGTGTTCAGTCAACAAACCTTGATGGAAGGGTTGTATCGCATGCAGGCGATGGCCAATACTGCACCGCATAATTGTCATGATTCACTCACACAATGGACAAGACAGTTAAGTCAAAAACTGGGCTCTGATAATAGCATTGTGGTGGGCGAAAATTATCTTTATCGCCAAGTTGATTGCCAAACCAGTCTTAATATTGGAGTATCATTTTTAAATTTCGTTGAAGATAAGTTGGCATTTAAAAATGGTTTATCGGTTCTTAATACAGAACAACTACCATTTACTGATTGTGATGAGCTAATGGTTATTAGTGTTCCATACTTTAATAACCAAGAATATCAGAGTCGATTTTGTGTTATTTGTCCAAAATCAGCACAAATAGAAGCAATCATCCAAGAATTTGAGTTAATCGGCTCATCAGCCTCTTGAATCTTTTTATTCAATCCCCATAATTACCGCAGTTGTAAAGAATTGGAGCATGTAAGCTATGTCTGAGCAGACAAAATCACCAGAGCAAGAAGTTGAACTAAACGAAGAATTTGAACAAATGCAAGCGGATGTTGATGCAGCCGTTGAAGCAGCAGAGCAAGTTGAAGGCGAAGAAATGAGCCCTGAAGCAGAAATCGCGCTACTGCACAGCGAGTTAGAAGCTGCTAAGCAAACTATAAACGATCAAAAAGACAGTGTTGTTCGTGCTGCAGCAGATGTTGAGAACATGCGTCGTCGTGCCGCTCAAGATGTAGAAAAAGCACATAAGTTTGCACTTGAAAAGTTTGCTAACGAATTACTACCTGTTATCGATAACCTAGAGCGTGCAATTGAGTTTTCTGATAAAGAAAATGAACAGCTTAAACCTGTGCTTGAAGGTATCGAAATGACCGTTAAGAGTTTTAATGATGCGGTATCAAAATTCGGTGTTGAAATTGTTAATCCTCAGGGTGAACAATTTAATCCTGAATTTCATCAAGCAATGTCAATTCAGCCAAGCAATGACGTAGCACCTAATACTGTTCTTGCAGTAATGCAGAAAGGTTACACATTAAATGGCCGTTTATTACGTCCTGCAATGGTTATGGTATCGAAAGAAGCTGAATAAGCTTTAAAGAGATAGAAAAAATGCCTGTAAATTACAGGCATTTTTTTTATTACAATTGTGTTCAATATTTAAGTCGATTGGTATCGTTTTCGATGCCAAAGCTGTACAAGTAAGATCAGTATCAGTGCGCTGAACATCATCGCAGAAAATGGAATAGCACTTTGTGGATGAACAAAAGCAAGGATAGGTCCAACTAAAGCACCACTACCGAATCTCAGTGTACCAATAACAGCTGTTGCAGTACCTGACTTTTCTTCAAATTGCATAAGAATCAATGAGTCTGCATTACTCGCTACAATACCTAAGCTCATCATTAATGGTGCAATGGTGGCAACGATGAAATATAGCGATAAATGCATCACACTGAATAATAACAATGCCCCGCCAGCAACAAAGCCAATGCCAAGGCCAATAAATAAAAGTTTACGAGAGCCTAAACGTGGCACTAAACGTGTATTCATAAAGTTACCGAACATTAAAGCCAACACGTTAAAAGCAAATAGCACACCGAACAATTGCTCATCTACTTTGAAGAAATCGAGATATACATAAGGCACTGATGTTAAAAAGCAAAAGAATGCGAATGAGGCAAACATTGAGCTGGCAATATCAGCAAGTGCACTGCGGCGTGAAAATACCGTTTTATAACTATTGAAAAACAATGCTAAACCGCGTTGTTTACTTTTAAATATAGGAATATCGATCAAATGTATTTGGACTAAGGCTAAAATTGTAAAGCTATAGCCTGCTAGAACGATAAAAATAACCCGCCAGGTTGAGATGCCCATAATGAGTGAGCCAAGGGTAGGGGCTATCAGTGGAGCCACCATCATAATCATAGACACATACGACATACCTTTAGCGGTATTTTCGCGGTAAATATGGCGAATGATCCCGGGCACTACAACCGTCGCAGCAGCTCCGGTAAAAGCTTGAATGGCTCTTAAAGACCAAAACAATTCAATATTTTGGCAAAATGCCAGAGCCAATGAGCTAATACCGAATAAACTTAAGCCTACTTTAGCAAGTAGTCGCCTACCAAGCTCATCGGCAATTGGACCAAAAAACAACATGCCAAGGGCGTAACCTGCAAGATAAATGCTCAGTGAAATTTGCACATTTGGCATCGTCGTTTGCAAGTCGTTTGCAATTACCAGCATTGCAGGTAGGTATAAATCTATGGCAAGAGGGGTAATTGCAACAATACTTGCCAGTAACGGTAATAAAATGCGTTTATTTAAAATCTCTGGGGAAGGCATTGGTTACTCATTAATCGAAAGTTAGGTCACTATTGTAGCAGTGTGAACCCCTGTGGTGAACTTAGTTTGCCTGCTAAGCAAAAGAATTAACGAAAAAATAACAACTGATAATAAGGTCGTTCATTTTCATATAAAATTAAGCAATGCTTTGCTATATTAGCGATTATTGCACCAAGTATTTCAAGGATTCGTATGAAAAAGTTATTGATGGCAGTGTTAGCTACCGCTGTTTTAGCTGGTTGTAAAACCTCACCAACAGGACGCACGCAAATTGCGCTTTACTCTGATCAACAAATGAATCAAATGGGACAAGCCAGTTTTGCAGAAATGAAAAAAACGCAGCCTGTTAATAAAGACCCACGAGTTAATAGCTATGTTACGTGTATTGCCGATGATGTAATTTCTGTACTGCCAAATGAGTATGCAAAACAGTCTTGGGAAGTTGTAGTATTTGAAGACGATTCTGCAAATGCATTCGCCTTACCGGGCGGTTATATCGGGGTTCATACTGGTTTATTAAAAGTAGCGGTAAACCAAGACCAACTTGCTACTGTTTTAGGTCATGAAGTTGCACACGTGATAGCTGAGCATTCAAATGAACGTGTTTCACAGAATGCACTTTTACAAACTGGCTTACAAGTTGGTGGTGCGGCACTTGATATGGGGAATGTGCAATATCGAGGCGAAATCATGCAGGCTTTGGGTTTGGGCGCACAATATGGGGTGGTATTACCATTTAGTCGCTCACATGAATCAGAGGCAGATATTGTAGGTCTAGATTTAATGGCAAAAGCAGGATTTAACCCAGAGCAATCAGTATCTCTTTGGCAAAATATGAGTGCAGCAGGTAGTAGTGGTACACCCGAGTTTATGTCGACTCACCCAGCTCCGGGTAACCGAATTAAAGAGCTTCAAAAGCACATGTCAGATGCATTAAAAGCTCAACAAGCGGCTAGAGCGAAAGGGAAAACCCCGCAGTGTAAATTATGATCAATAGAGCAAAGGTTGAATATCAACATTTTGCCAATAATATTTTTTATTCTCATAAATACACACTTTTCCTGGGTAAGTTGTCTGCTCGATTGAAGGAGCGGATAGCTGCTCAGGAATACCACATTTTTGCGCCAGACTAACCATAGCTATACCCTCAATTAAAAGAGCAATATCTATATCTTTCCAATTACAATCATTTTCTTGGCAAAAACAGGCTTTTCCGTCGTAAGTAACTTGATCAAGTTTTGGCATTGAGTAAGGTTTTGGTAAACCGCATTTTATTGCAGGTTTAAGCTCAGTTGTATCGGCTAGGAAAGAAGTAGTTAAAGCTAGTAAGTTATACCAATCCGCAATAATACTTAATCATTTTGAGGGATTAAACCTGTCGCTATCTGCGTTAAAAATTTCTGATTTAGAACAACTAAATAACGAAATTTTTGCCTTGCTATCAACGAGGTTTTATTGCCTCAAAATAGATCACTTAATTAAGTGAATTGGTATTACTAATGATAAACAACTTATTCATGAGGTTCTCCTAAAATCTAACTGTAGAACCACGATCGAATGTATGTCAAATTTTACTCTAAAATTTAAAAAGCCTGTAGTTTAGATAACTGCAGGCTTTAATTTGATAACTAGCAACTAGCAACTAGCAACTAGCAACTAGCAACTCGTTAAAACGTCCACTCAACGTGAAGTTGTGGTACTGACTCAGTAGTGTCTGTACCTAGCTTGTTGTGCCAGTATTGCCACTCAAGACCTAGCAGTAGCGTATTTTCTTTCATGCTCATTGCATGACCTAAATCCCAAGTAATGATTGGCTGTGCTAAAATCCACGCTTTTACATCTTCACCAAATTCATTTTCACGTCCAGCGATGTATTCAACATGACCTGTTACATTGAACTTTTGTGAGCCAATAGTAAATGGGTAACCCCATGCAACATCAATCATCCAGCTGTTTGATTCAGTTGGTGCGCCACCACGTGCTACGCCTTCACTGTCATCAATATAAGCGGTGAATAGGGTAGATAAAAAGCTAAAGCCCGGAGCTTGCCAGCTCAATTTTACACCTGGTAAATATTTCAGTACTTTTGCGTCACCCGCTGCATTAAAACCTGCTGTTAAGCCTACATCGGCAATTGCGCCGTATGAAAAGTCATTGCCAGAGATTTTTGATAAGCTAAATGTTGAATACCACTCGCCATAAAAGTCTTTGTCTTGATAGCCATCTTGACGGTCGTCATTGCTGTAATCAATAAAAAAGAAGTTATCGCCATAGTCGTAACCAGAAGCGTGTTGCAATGAAACAACCGTGGTATTTGACTTAGTTAATGAAAACGGATTTTTGTGTTCACCGTTATTAACGTGTAATTGCGTAGAGCTCCAATTAGCGGCATAGCCTGAAGTACTTACTGCACATAGCGCAGCAACAGAAAGGATCTTTTTCAAGTTCATATCTCAATATTGATGGTGTAAAGGGGGATATAAAGGAGGGATTATAGCAGATACGCCCTAAATTGGGCGTATCTTGGCAAAAATTATTTAACTTATGCTTTATTCCGACGTAAGCAAATTACCGCTACTGCAGTAAAAGCAAGAATAAAACAATAATAAGATGATGTTGATACTTCCCATGGGCTAATTTTAAAAGTAGCACCCAACAATAGCGCTTGTGCGCCATAAGGCAGTGAGCCTTGTGTTACACAAGCAAAAATATCAAGCAAGCTTGCTGAGCGCTTACCTGTAATTTCGCCATCATCCGCTAATTTTTTAGCAATTGGGCCTGCAACAATAATTGATACCGTATTATTAGCAATACATAAGTTGCTGGTCATAACGAGGGCTGCAATCCCTAATTGATCCGCAACTTTACGGTGCCATTTAGCGATAACTTTAGTAATTGCTTGAATTTTGTTAGCAATATAATCAAGACCACCATTAATACGGATAAATTCTGAAAGGCCACCAATAAACATCGATAGCAAGAAAATTTCCTGCATATCGGTAAAGCCTTTATAAACATCTTTAACAAAACTCGCACCTTCATAGCTGCCAGTAAAGCCCATGAGTGCAGCAAAGATAATACCGCTAAATAGCACCACAAATACGTTAAAGCCCATTACCGCGAGTACCAAGATAAAGACATAAGGCAATACTAATAAAATATCGAAGTCTTGAGTTTCTACAGCTTCTGCAGTAGGTGTTAAGAAAAATAACAAACCGATTGTTAATGCTGCAGCAGGCAGTGCAATTTTTAAATTTTCGCGGAATTTATCTTTCATTTCACAGCCTTGCGTGCGGGTTGCAGCAATCGTTGTGTCAGAGATAATTGATAAGTTATCACCAAACATGGCACCCGATACAATCGTGCCAGCCATCAGTGATGGATCAATACCTGTTTTTTGGGCGACGGCATAAGCAATCGGACCAATAGCACCAATAGTACCCATTGAAGTACCCATTGCAGTCGACACAACAGCGGCGATTAAAAATAATCCCGGTAGTAATAATGCTGGCGGAATAAGTGATAAACCTGCATTAACAACGGCATCAACACCACCTGTTGCACTGGCAACCGCAGAAAACGCACCAGCGAGAAGATATATTAAACACATCGTGATGATATTGCTGTGGCCAGCACCTTTAATAAAGGTTTCAACACTGTGGTTGATGGTATTTTTATTTAAGATAAACGCCAGCATGATGGCAGGTAAAATTGCCACTGGAGCAGGTAATTGATAAAAAGCGTAATCAACACCTTGAGTTTGTAAGTATAAGCCAGCGCCTAAAAATAAGCCGACAAACACCAAAAGCGGCAGCAAAGATAATTTTGCTTTTGTTTTATTAAATGATGGCTGCATCATATTCCTCGTTAGATAACCAATAACACAGCCAAAGACTTCTTTTAGCTGTATTTAGTTGTGTCTAAAAGACATCAACAGCGCCCGCAAGCCAAAGACCAAATCGGCGCAAAGGAAGAAGTTTAAATGTATAGATGGCTAAATGCAAAGACTATCTGTTATTATTGTTGTTATTTTATAAAACATAAACTCAGCATAAATTAGCTCAGTGTTTTTTATAAGCTAACCTGACTATTACATGAGTTTTCGATAAAATCTAGCCAGCTAATAAGAATAGGTAAGGTAATAGTATGAATCGTATAGGTGTATTTGGTGCAAACGGCCGTATGGGGCTGGCACTTTTAGAAGCTGTCACAAAAAAAGAAGATGCAACTTTAACGGGCGCGTATGTTCGTGACAACTCGCCACTTTTAGATATTGCCGTTAATCAATTAAACAGTGCCGCAACAGCTGATGTGTCATTTAGTAAAGAGTCAGATGTAAAAGATACTGATGTGCTGATTGATTTTACCTTACCTGCAGGTATGCGTAGTCATTTAAAAACAGCCGTAGAAAAAAATATCGCGATGGTAATTGGTACCACGGGTCTTAATCAAGACGACATTGATGCTTTAAATGAAGCAGCAAAGCATATTCCGATTGTTTTTGCGCGCAATTATAGCGTAGGTGTGAATTTACTGCTTAACTTAGTGCAGACTGCGGCTGTGAAGTTTGGCGATGACATGGACATCGAAATATTTGAAGCTCATCATCGTCACAAAATTGATGCACCTTCGGGCACTGCGCTGGCAATTGGAGAAGCAATTGCTGAGGCAAAAGGCTGGCAACACGATGAAGTTGCACGATTTGACAGAAGCAATGACGAACATGCAAAATCGCAAAATGAAATAGGTTATTCGGTCATGAGAGGCGGGGATATAGTAGGTGAACACACCGCATATTTCGCAACTTCTGGCGAAAGGCTAGAATTAACTCATAAAGCAAGTTCAAGAATGACCTTTGCATTAGGAGCTGTAAGAGCTGCGGGCTGGTTGAAAAATAAACCAGCTGGACTTTATGACATGCAAGATGTGCTTGACTTGAAGTAGTTTAGTTTGATTTTTGGCAGTTTCAGCGAGTTTTTAGTTAATAGCGCTTATTTTTACTATTTTATTAATTAAGATTAGATCTACAAGCTAAATTACTGTAGAATAGCGCCAATTTGCCAAAAATTCATAAATGCGTGTTTCCAATCGCTATAAACGGGCAGTAGAGCAAATGACTTTACTCCCGTTTTTTACTGTTAGGAGGTTAACTTGACTAAATCCGCTCTGTTAGTCCTAGAAGACGGCACAGTGTTTCGCGGTACTGCAATCGGCGCTGACGGCATGTCAGTGGGCGAAGTAGTATTCAATACGTCTATGACTGGTTATCAAGAAATTTTGACTGACCCTTCATACGCGGAACAAATCGTAACTTTGACGTACCCACATATCGGTAATACGGGTACTAACAGCGAAGACGAAGAAGCGGGTCAAATCTGGGCTAAAGGCCTAGTGATCCGTGATTTGCCACTGCTAGCAAGTAATTTCCGTAACGAGCAATCGTTAAGTGATTACTTAAAAGAACGCAATATCTTAGGTATTGCAGACATCGACACTCGTAAATTAACACGTATCTTACGTGATAAAGGCGCTCAAAATGGTTGTATCATCGCGGGCGACGAGTTAGATGAGAAAAAAGCGCTTGAAGCTGCGCAAGCCTTCCCAGGCTTAAAAGGCATGGATTTAGCAAAAGTTGTCTCAACCAAGGAAAATTTTGAGTGGCGTGAATCAAGCTGGACATTAGGTTCAGGCTTTAAAACGCTAGAAGCAGCAGACGAGAAGTTCCACGTTGTTGCTTATGACTTCGGTGTTAAACGTAATATCTTACGTATGTTAGTAGACCGCGGTTGTAAATTAACCGTAGTGCCTGCACAAACATCAGCAGAAGACGTATTAGCACTTAACCCAGACGGTATCTTCTTATCAAATGGCCCTGGTGACCCTGAGCCGTGTACATACGCGATTGAAGCAATTAAAACTTTCCTTGAAACAGACACGCCAATTTTTGGTATTTGTTTAGGTCACCAATTACTTGCTCTTGCCTCAGGTGCACAAACAGTAAAAATGAAGTTCGGTCACCACGGTGGTAACCACCCAGTTAAAGATCTTGACCGCAATGTTGTTATGATCACAGCGCAAAACCACGGTTTCGCAGCTGATGAATCAACATTACCAGCGAATTTACGTGCAACGCACGTTTCACTATTCGATGGCACGCTACAAGGTATTCACCGTACAGATAAACCAGCATTTAGCTTCCAAGGTCACCCAGAAGCAAGCCCTGGTCCACACGACGCGGCACCATTATTCGACCACTTCATCGACTTGATGCAAGCACGTTCAAACTAATTTAACCGGAGTAACAATGCCAAAACGTACCGACATAAAAAGCATTCTTATCTTAGGCGCAGGCCCGATTGTAATCGGTCAAGCTTGTGAATTTGACTACTCTGGTGCACAAGCGTGTAAAGCACTACGAGAAGAAGGCTATCGAGTTATTCTTGTAAACTCGAATCCTGCAACTATCATGACTGACCCTGAAATGGCTGATGCGACGTACATCGAACCAATTCACTGGGAAGTGGTAGAGAAAATCATTGAAAAAGAAAAGCCAGATGCAGTACTTCCTACTATGGGTGGTCAAACTGCATTAAACTGTGCACTTGATTTAGATAAGCATGGTGTATTGGCTAAACACGGCGTTGAGTTAATCGGTGCAACTGCTGATGCAATCGATAAAGCTGAAAACCGTGAGCGTTTTGACGCTGCAATGAAAAACATTGGTCTTGAGTGTCCGCGTGCAGAAATCGCTCACTCAATGGAAGAAGCACACGATGTACTAAGCCGCATAGGTTTCCCATGTATCATTCGTCCATCATTCACTATGGGTGGTACCGGTGGTGGTGTTGCATACAACCAAGAAGAATTTGATGAAATTTGTGAGCGTGGTTTAGATTTATCACCAACAAATGAGCTTCTAATCGATGAATCATTAATCGGTTGGAAAGAGTACGAAATGGAAGTTGTTCGTGACAAAAACGACAACTGTATCATCGTATGTTCTATCGAAAACTTTGACCCAATGGGTGTTCATACTGGTGACTCAATTACGGTTGCACCAGCGCAGACGCTAACAGACAAAGAATACCAAATCATGCGTAATGCATCGATGGCGGTACTTCGTGAAATCGGCGTTGAAACAGGTGGTTCAAACGTACAGTTTGGTGTGAATCCAGTAGATGGCCGTATGGTTATCATTGAGATGAACCCTCGTGTATCGCGTTCATCTGCTCTAGCATCAAAAGCAACCGGTTTCCCAATTGCGAAAATCGCTGCAAAACTAGCAGTAGGTTACACCCTTGATGAGCTACAAAACGACATCACTGGCGGTAAAACACCAGCGTCTTTCGAGCCGTCAATTGACTACGTTGTGACTAAGATCCCACGTTTTAACTTCGAAAAATTCGCCGGTTCAAACGACCGTCTTACAACACAGATGAAGTCTGTAGGTGAAGTTATGGCGATTGGTCGTAACCAACAAGAGTCACTTCATAAAGCATTACGTGGTCTTGAAGTAGGCGCAACGGGTTTTAACCCAATCGTTGCTCTTGATGACCCGAAAGCGAAAGAAAAAATCATCCGTGAATTACGTGAGCCAGGTGCAGAGCGTATTTGGTATGTAGCAGATGCAATGCGTCACGGTATGAGCGTAGAAGAAGTTTTCGAACTAACTAAGATTGACCCTTGGTACCTAGTGCAAATCGAAGACATCTTAAAAGACGAAGCAACAATCAGCGAAGTTGGTATGGCTGGTTTAAATGCTGAGTTCTTACGTAAGCTTAAGCGTAAAGGTTTCGCTGATGCGCGTATCGCTGAAATTGCCGGTGTCTCTGAAGCAGAAATTCGTAAAAAGCGTCACCAGTTAGATATCGTGCCTGTATACAAGCGCGTTGATACCTGTGCTGCCGAATTTAGCTCAGACACAGCTTACATGTACTCAACATACGATGAAGAGTGTGAAGCGAACCCATCTGACAAAGATAAAATCATGGTAATCGGTGGTGGCCCTAACCGTATCGGTCAAGGTATTGAATTCGATTACTGCTGTGTTCACGCAGCATTAGCTTTACGTGAAGACGGCTACGAAACAATCATGGTTAACTGTAACCCTGAAACTGTTTCAACTGACTATGATACATCTGATCGCTTATTCTTCGAGCCAATCACGCTAGAAGACGTATTAGAAATCGTACGTGTTGAAAAGCCTAAAGGTGTTATCGTTCAGTACGGTGGTCAAACGCCGCTTAAACTTGCTCGTGCACTTGAAGCGAACGGTGTGCCAGTTATTGGTACTTCACCAGATGCTATCGACCGTGCAGAAGACCGTGAGCGCTTCCAACAATTAGTTGAGCGTTTAAACCTTCTTCAGCCAGAGAATGCAACAGTAACTTCAATGGAAGAAGCGATTGCAAAATCAGCTGAAATCGGTTTCCCACTTGTTGTACGTCCTTCATACGTACTAGGTGGCCGCGCGATGGAAGTGGTATATGATGAAGACGATTTACGTCGTTACATGACTGAAGCAGTATCAGCGTCAAATGAAGCGCCAGTACTACTTGACCATTTCTTAGATAACGCAATCGAAGTTGACGTTGATGCAATCTGTGACGGTGAGCAAGTAATCATCGGTGGTATCATGGAGCACATTGAGCAAGCAGGTGTTCACTCTGGTGACTCAGCATGTTCATTACCAGCGCACTCATTAACAGCTGAAGTTCAAGACGTGATGCGTAAGCAAGTGACTGATATGGCACTTGAGCTTGGCGTAGTAGGTCTAATGAATACACAGTTTGCTGTGAAAGACGGTAAAGTTTATTTAATCGAAGTAAACCCACGTGCTGCACGTACAGTACCGTTTGTTTCTAAAGCGACAGGTATCGCGCTTGCTAAAGTAGCGGCACGTTGTATGGCGGGTCAGTCGCTGGCGAGCCAAGGTATTACTAAAGAAGTAATTCCTCCTTACTACAGTGTTAAAGAAGTGGTATTGCCATTTGCTAAGTTCCAAGGTGTTGATCCAATCCGTGGCCCAGAAATGCGCTCAACGGGTGAGGTAATGGGTGTTGGTGAAACTTTCGCCGAAGCATTTGCTAAAGCACAATTAGGTGCAAGCAACACTTTACCACGCGGTGGTCGCGCGTTACTATCGGTACGCAACAGTGACAAGCCACGTATTGTTGAGCTAGCTAAAACCATGACTGACCTTGGTTTTGAGTTAGATGCAACGGGTGGTACTGCTAAAGCCCTTGAAGAAGCAGGTATTGCAGTTCGTCGCGTGAACAAGGTATTCGAAGGCCGCCCTCATATTCTTGATAGAATTAAAAATGGTGAATACAGCTATATTGTAAACACTACTGAAGGTCGCCAAGCGATTGAAGATTCGAAGGTGTTACGTCGTGGTGCATTACAGCACAAGACAAACTACACAACGACACTGAACGCGGCATTTGCTAACTGTACTGCTAACCAAGCAGACGACCGTAGCAGTGTGACGTCAGTTCAGGAATTACACCAGCGAATGAACTAAGGAAATGTGCCAAGGGTGATACATTCACCCTTGGATTAAGTGAGAATAATATGCAATCAATTCCGATGACAGTTCGTGGTGCAGCATTACTGCGCGAAGAACTTAACGAATTAAAAACAGTTACACGCCCAAAAATCATCGCTGATATCGCTGAAGCGCGTGAACATGGTGATTTGAAAGAAAACGCTGAATACCATGCTGCTCGTGAGCAACAAGGTTTCTGCGAAGGCCGTATTCAAGAAATCGAAGCGAAGCTTTCAAATGTGCAAATCATCGATGTAACTAAAATGCCAAAAACTGGCAAGGTTATTTTTGGCACTACAGTGACTATCGTTAATGTTGAAACCGACGCTGAGGTGAAATACCAAATCGTAGGTGATGATGAGGCAGATATCAAAAATAACTTGATCTCTGTTAACTCGCCAATCGCACGAGGTTTAATTGGTAAAGAGGTAGACGATGCCGTTATCATTAAAACACCAAACGGTGAGGTAGAGTACGAAATCATTGAAGTTGAGTATATTTAATAGCTTAACCAAGCATTGATAAAAACCGCGGTTTGAAGTGACCCCATAAAGTTGGACTCTTTGCTAAGCGGTTGCCAAGGCCTGATTTCGATACTGTATCGGACTCAGGCCTTTTAGTTTCAGCTTAATACGCTCATTGTTGTAATAGTGGATAT